>NZ_JAJAFX010000043.1:0-43250 GCF_025384845.1 Photorhabdus temperata
TGATGAATACATAACTGTTCCGGATAGGTGTGCTCCGTTGCATTCCACGTCTCCAGCTGTAACCTGCGCTCTTCTGATGTCAGAAGATCCACTTCATCTACCCGTTGATCGTGCTCTGCTACCATCGCTTTCAGCATTGTCTGCAAATACCCAGCATGCCGCTCTATTGTTGTGCGATCAAACAATGCTGTTGCATATCCCATACCGCCAACAATCTGACCATCCTCCTCGGATAAAGCCAGTTCAATATCGAATTTGGCAGTATCATGCACTTGCTCTACCGGAGAAATAGCGATACCAGGAAGATGCAGTTCCGCACTATCATTGTTCTGTAAAACAAACATAACTTGAAACAGCGGGGTATGCGCCAGACTTCTTACGGGTTGCACCACCTCGACAATTTGTTCAAACGGCAGCATTTGATTATCCTGTGCCGCCAGCACAGTACACCGCACCCGATTCAGTAACTCAGAGAGACTTGGGGAACCTGTTAAATCTATACGTAATGGCAACATATTGACAAAGAAACCTATCAATGACTCAGTTTCCAGCCGGGACCGATTCGCACTCGGCGTGCCAATAATCAAAGCCTCTTGCCCTGACAAACGAGAGAGAACGGCTCCCCATGCCGCCAATAGTGTCATAAATAATGTGCATTCATGCTCTACACTCAGGTGTTTTAACGCTTGAGTCAGTTCCCTGTCTAAATTGATCGGAACCATATTCCCGGTAAATGACTGTTCAACAGCGCGTTCCCTGTCCGTTGGTAAATCCAATAATGCAGGAACCTCTGACAACTCACTGCGCCAGTAGTCTGACAGTTGTTTTCCTCGTTCAGCCGAGAGCCATTCACGCTGCCAAACTGCATAGTCCGGATACTGAATATCCAGTAATGGCAGTGGATCAGGTTCCCCCTGTAAGAAAGCGGTGTAAAGTACGCTAAATTCCCGCAGCAATATCCCATACGACCAGCCATCCGACACAATATGATGCTGAGTCAGTAAAAGAATACTTTCATTCTGATGCTCAAGGATCAACCGGCCCCGAATAAGTGGACCATGGCATAGGTCAAACGGCGCATGGGCTTCTTCTTCAATGAAATGTGTTATTTTAGTTGCCGCATCCTTTACACCCCGCAAGTCATGCAGGTGTAGAAGAAAACCCCTATCCGGCGATAGAATCTGAACCTGAGGCTCCCCCCCGACACTGACGAATACAGTGCGCAAACTTTCATGCCGGGCAAACAAAGTATCTAAAGCCCGCTGTACAGCTTCAACATCAATATTTCCCTGTAAACGTAAAGCCAGAGGAATATGATAAGCCTCGCTGCCTCCTTCAAGTTGAGCCAGAAACCATAACCGTTGTTGAGCAAATGAGAGTGGTAATACACCGCCTCGCTTAACCGGCTTAATCGGTGGCAATATCTCCTCTGTCGGTTGCTGTTGTTTTCTAAAGAGTTCAGTAAACATAGCCAAAGAAGGCGCTGAAAATAATGAGGCTAATGGTAATTCCACGCCCAGCGCATTGGCACGATTCAACATTCTGACTGCAAGTAATGAATGCCCTCCCAGCACAAAGAAGTTATCATGCCGGCTTATTTGTTCTACCCCCAGCAACTCACACCAGATAGCGGCCAATGTACACTCTATTTCTCCCTGTGGTGCTTCATAAACCTTATGAGCCAAGGCAGTCTGCTCAGGAACCGGCAGCGCCCGGCGATCCAACTTGCCGTTTCGGGTCAGTGGGAAAGCATCCAGCCTGACAAACGCTGACGGTATCATATATTCGGGTAATCGGGCTGACAGATACAAACGCAAGTGTTGAGCAAGTTCTTCCTCAGCCTCGGCGACCACATAGGCCACCAGGTGTTTCTCTTCTCCTTCACCGAGGAGGATAACCAGTGACTCCCGAACCGAAGGATATTCCATTAAACAGGCTTCTATCTCTCCCGGCTCTATACGGAACCCGCGAATTTTCACTTGTTGATCATTGCGCCCGACATAAACCAGGTTGCCATCAGGCAGATAACGGGCAAGGTCACCTGTCCGATACATGCGGGCGCCCGGCATCGCTGAAAATGGGTCATCCAGGAAACGTTCTGCGGTCAGATCCGGTCTGTTCAGATAACCACGGGCGACACCCGTTCCACCGAGATATAACTCACCCACTGCACCCAGCGGCACAGGCTGCCCCTGTACATCAAGCAGGTAGACCCGCGTGTTGTCTATCGGTTTGCCAATTGGCGGTGTATGACGCCAATGTGTCAAAGTCCCATCCAATCGATAGTCTGTAGCAACATGCGTTTCTGACGGCCCATATTGGTTGTATAAATAACATTGGTGCTGCAAAACAAATGATTTGATTTCCGGCGAAATGATTAGCTGTTCGCCAGAAGCAATCAATTCTTTCAGGCTTGGGATTGAGATCTGCGCATCAATAAATGTGCTGAGAAAACCAGCCGGTAAATAAACACGTTCAACAGCATGTTTATTTAAATAATCAAACAGCTTTTTGATATTTAGTTTTATCTCAGAGGGGATCATGACTAACGTCAAACCAAAAGAAAGTGCAGTCAGGACTTCCTGCAAAGAGACATCAAATCCCTGAGCCGCAAATTGCGATGAGGATTTCACTTTCTGATAGCGTCGGTGCTGCCACTGCACCAGATTACTCAAGACCTGATGGTGTACCATGACACCCTTCGGCTGCCCGGTTGATCCTGACGTGTAAATCACATAGGCCAGATTTTGTGATGTTAACTCAGCCAAAACCGGATTACTCTCTGCCATGTCTGCAATAGCCGGACTGTTGATCGCCAGACCTGTCGCCACATCATCAATGGCTTCTCCCAAAACCTCTTTGCCCAGTGCATCGTACAGCACCAAAACCGGTTCTACATCATGAAGAATATAATGTAAGCGTTCTTGCGGATAAGTCGGATCGAGAGGGATATAGCCTGCCCCGGTTTTTAATATTGCCAATAGACCAATCACCATTGTTACACCGCGATCAACGCAAATTGCGATCCGTTCTTCGGGCTTCACACCCTGTGCAATTAAATAATGGGCCAGTCGATTAGCTTGTTGATTTAATTCAGCGTAAGTCAACCGCTCATCGTTATAGACAACCGCGATCGCCTGTGGTGTTTTAACAGTCTGTTGCTCAAATAAGTAATGTATGCAGCCATCGTAATCATTATCAAAACAGGTCGCATTTTGTGCTTCCAACAGAAACTGGCGTTCTGCATGAGGTAAAATATCCAGTGTGTTTACTGCTCGAGCAGGTTCCCTGTTTAACCATAAGGCAAGCTGAGTCAACGCTTGCTGCATATAGCGACAAATTCTCTGTGCATTGAGAGAATTCACCGTTTGTGCCGTTAGTGCCAGTGTATCGCCATCATCATCAATGGAAAGAATAATGGGGTAATTAGTTTTGTCCTCACCATCGATAATATCAATTCCCTGTAAAGATTGAGTGTCCAACTCGCTGTCACTTCGATTATTGCGATAGTTCAACAATGCCGTGAATAGTGGTGTTGATGCACTGACACCACTGCAACGATGGGCTTCTAATAACGGCGTATGTTCATAGGAAAGTAACTCAGATAACTGTTCATGAGTTCGGTAAACTGCATCAATGACTGTCATATCATCAATATCCAAACGCAAGGGAAGCGTGTTAATAAACAGTCCCATTCCCTGACCATTCCCATCTTCACCAAACAGACGACCAAATAAAACGGTCCCCGTGACTACGGCCTCCCGTGCACTGCATTTAGCTAATACCACTCCCCAGGCTAAATGACATAAACTGGCCAGACTAACACCTAATTGACGTGCTTGATTGCGTAACTGTTGGTTCACCTCTTCAGATAGGGCGATACGATCTTCATTAACTTTTCCCATATCGCCTTTTTCATCATAGATATTGAATGGTGCTGTTGGCTCATCAATATCACCGAGCATACGCTGAAAATAGGGCTCATAAGCTTTTTCTGCGTTAGCTTGATTGACATAAGCAATAAAATGGCGAAAAGGAATAACGGGGGGCAGCGCTTCTGTCTTTCCTGACAAGATAAGGCTAATTTCCTTATGCATTATCGCCAGCGTCGTATGGTCACCAATTAAATGATGCAAAATTTCTAATGCAAACCAACATTGGCTTTTAGGATCTTGAGCAATAAAAAAACGTAACAACGGCGGTCGGGATAAATCCATTCGATGCCGGTTTAAATCATAATATTCAGCTAATTGGTCAATGTAAGGTTCAGTACCTTCAGGATCAAGCGTCACTTCTGTCACCGACAGAATCGCCGTTCTTTGTACCACCTGCAATGACCCACACGTTAGATTTTCCCAAAAAAAGCCGGTACGTAAAATATCATGCCGTTCGACAACCTGCTGAATTGCTTGTAAATATGCAGTCAGACGCTGACGATCACTGAATTCCATTTTAAAGATGACCTGATAGGGGTCACCCTGTTTAGCTAAAAGATGATGAAATAGAATTCCATCCTGTAATGGAGAGAGTGAATAGATATCCTGAATATTGTTAATTCCGTTATCCACCAGAGAAACAACCGTGTCGATATCAGTTTGAGTCACTTGAACTAACGGCAGCAATTCCGGTGTGATATGCGTGGTTTCTGGCCCGATCTGATTTGGGGGGAGGGATATCTGCTGCGCTTTCCTGAGTAATGCAGCCTGCTGGGACAAGATCGGAGCTAAAAAGAGATCGCCTGCATTGATAGTATAGTGCCGCTGTTTCAACATGCTCATGAGTTGCACAACCAACAGGGAATGTCCGCCCAGCGTGAAAAAGTTATCGTGCCGGCCAATATTCTGTATTTTCAGCAACTGGCGCCAAATCGTTGCCAGCATGTATTCGGTATCATTGATCGGTTCTTCATACGTTTGATGTTCATAATCCGTATCCGCTGGCGCTGGCAGTGCATGGCGATCCAGTTTGCTATTTGACGTCAGAGGCAAATTATCCAGCACCACAAACGCCGACGGCAGCATATAATCAGGTAGTGTCGCTGACAGGTAATTTCGCACCCGTCCCGCTACCGGCTCCTTTTCCTCAGGAGATTTAAGCGTAATATAGGCAATTAAACGAGGGATATTATCATTTTCAAGCGTAACAACTGCCGCTTCGCGAATGGCCGGATGGGTAACCAGCCGATGTTCAATCTCCCCCAATTCGATCCGGAAACCCCGCACTTTTACCTGATAATCGTTACGCCCAATGTATTCAATACTACCGTCCTGACAGTAACGCGCCAAATCACCACTTTTAAACATTCTGGCACTTGGCTGCGGATTAAAAGGATCAGGCATAAAACCTGCCGCTGTCATCTCAGGCTGGTTCAAATATCCTCGGCTAACACCACTACCGCCAATATACAGTTCTCCTGTCACCCCTAAAGGCACTGGGCGTCTCTGTTTATCCAGTAAATAAATACGCGTATCGGCAAGCGGCCTGCCAATACAGTCAATATGTCTATCCTGTGATTTGGGAAAGTGTAATGTTGCTGTGATTGTTGTTTCCGTCGGTCCATAGCAGTTGACTAGTTTTATCCGGCTGGCACGGCTATTCAGCCAGGCTTTGATCGCACTGGCTGAAACTTTCTCTCCACCGATACAGATACACTGTAAACTTGAGTGTTCTTGCGGAAATCCTGTTTCAATCAGCTTTTTCCAAAATTGAAATGGCAGTGAAACATGGGTAATGGCGTATTTTTCACACTCCTGCCAGAATTGTGTCAAATCACGTCTATTCTGATTATCAATCAGGTAAAGTGTGCCACCAGCAATCAATGGACCAAAGAATTCGGATACAGACACATCAAACGAGAAATTACAGAATTGCAGCACTTTGCTGGCGTGATTAATGGCTAATGCTTTTCCCAGTGTCAGCAATTTTCGCGCCGCAGAGACATGCTCAACCATCACGCCCTTAGGCTGCCCGGTCGATCCGGAAGTGTAGATAACATAGGCCAGATGGCGTGGGGTCAATAAGCTGATATCCGGGTTTTTCGTTGGCGTTTGTATTGCGGGAAAATGACGCAGATCCAGCATGGTCAGCTCTTGCCTACAAGTTAATGCCAGCGCTTTTGCGCCTGCATCATCATGTAACACCAATCGCGGAGCCGCGTCCTGGATAATACAGTCCAGCCGTTCCTGGGGAGATGCCGGCTCCAAAGGAATATAAGCCCCTCCCGCTTTCAAAACCGCCAACAGACCTATCACCATTTCCGGACTTCTGTCAGCGCAAATCGCCACCCGATCATCCGGCCTTATACCCTGAGAAATCAGAATATAAGCCAGTTTATTAGCTCTATCATTTAATTCCGCATAGGTTAACGTTGTGTCATTAAATACTAAAGCGGCTGCATCCGGTTCAATAGCAACACGCTGTTCAAATAGAGAATGAATAGTCTGTTCATTCGAATGGATCACCACATGATTCCACTCGTTTAACAATAGATTGCGTTCCTGATCGGAAAGAAGATTAATATTTTCGATATATTGCTGGCTATCCTGTGTAAGCGCCTTGAGTACCGCATAATAATAACCAAGATGTCTGGCAATTATCTCCTTATCAAAAAGATCAACAGCATAATTGATGCCGCCACTGATGCTACCAGTCTGATGAGATAAAAACAGTTCCATATCAAACTTGATGCTTTCAGCGCAATCTTCACAAGCGACGACATCAATATCATTAAAAGTCATTTTGCCTTCGTCAAACTCTTGCCAGGAAAACAGTACTTGAAATAATGGTGAAAAAGACAAGCTCCGTTCAGGATTAATCAATTCTACGATACGATCGAAAGGAATATCTTGATTATCCTGCGCACTAATAATGCGGGTCTTCACCTGCTGCAAAAGCGTGCCTATCGTCATTTCCTGACTGAAATCAATACGAACTGGCAAAGAATTGACAAAAAAGCCGATCATATTCTCAACTTCACTCATCCCCCGATTAGCTGAAGGTGTGCCAATAACAATACTATCCAAACCAGAAAGACGATGAAGAACAATTGACCAGGCAGCCATCATGATCATAAACAACGTCATTCCCTGTTGCTGACCGAGTTGCAATAATTCTTCGCTCAAATGCTTATCGAGAGTAAAAGGAAGTGTCTCCCCCCGCTGTGAAGGCTTCTCTGGCCGGGCTGAGTGAGTAGGTAAAGTTAATAATGGAGGAATATCAGCAAGTTGAGACTGCCAATATTCCAGTTGGCCCGACAATCGTTCATCAGTCAAATAACGGTTTTGCCAAATTGTATAATCTGTATACTGTAATTCTACTGGAGCCAGTGAAATCTCTTTATGGTGAATAAGGTCATGATAAAGAATACTAAGTTCGTTGAAGAAGATACCGATAGACCAACCGTCGGTAATGATATGGTGCTGATTTAATATAAATAGAAAATTCTCATCAGACTCTTTAATAAGGTGAGCCCTGATTAAAGGCCCTTGTGTAAAATCAAATGGCTCAGATATCGTCTTCTCAATAATCTCCTCTATTAATACCTGTCTGTTTTCTTCATGGCTTAGGTTTGTAAACGCCAGAGGAAAACAGATATTCTTGTTTAACAGATTAACAAACGGAACACCTTTTTCTACCTTAAAGTAAGATCGTAACGAATCATGCCTTCTAATAAGTTCGTCAAGTGATTTCCTAAAAACATCAACGTTCAGATTACCACCAAATTTATAGATTGAAGGTACATGGTAAGCGACTGAATGCTTATCCATTTCATAAAGTAACCACAATCTTTTTTGAACAAAACTCAAGGGAATATTAGTGACCACATTTGTTTTATTTATTATATTTATTTCATTACGTTCAATATTGAAATCGGTTTTATCATCGTAAAGTTTAATGTTATCTTGCTGTACTTTTTTCAATAGCGTACCAAGTTTAAATTTCTTCATTCCGTCATTCTGCATAATATTAAACACCTTACTTATAGAATATAATTGACATAGTAAAACAATATCCATTTATCCAATGGGTAGTTTATTTTTCAAATTAAAGAGTGCGATGAATTAATAATTGAAAATTATTCACCACCATGAACAATTGACAACCGATATAGATATTCAGACATGCTTTTCAGCGTGGAATATTTAAATAAATTACTCATTGAAATTTTATATCCAATTTCACTTTGTAAAATAGATATCAGTTTTACCATGCTTAAGGAATGACCACCCAGTACAAAGAAATCATCATTACGCCCAATTCTTTCTATATTAAGCAGAGTACTCCATATTTCAGCCAATATTTCTTCTAATTCGTTTTGAGGCGCCTCGTAAACTTGTTGTTCATAATCAGCATCAGTGGGTATCGGCAACGCTTGGCGGTCTAATTTACCATTTGGTGTCAATGGTAAATGCGCCAGGACGACAAACGCTGATGGAACCATATAATCAGGTAATGACGCAGATAAATACTTACGCAATATTTCAGCAACTTGTGGTATTTCTTCTCTTTGCTTAAGCGTAAGATAAGCGACAAGTCGAGGAATATCATCAATATCACGACGGGCAATAACGGCAGTTTCATAAACGACGGGATGTGAAGTTAACAGTTGTTCGATTTCACCTAACTCGATCCTGAAGCCACGTATTTTTACCTGGTGATCATTACGCCCAATATACTCTATGCTGCCATCCGGATAGTAACGGGCTAAATCACCGCTCTTATACATACGGGCCCCCAGCTGAGAGCTGAAAGGATCTGCCATAAAATGTTCAGCCGTCATTTGTGGCTGGTTTAGATATCCCCGGCTGACACCGTTTCCGCCAATATAGATTTCCCCGATCGCCCCCAATGGCACTGGTCGCTGATATTTGTCTAACAGATAGATACGGGTATCATCAAGGGGCTTGCCAATACTGTCGATATATTTATCGTGTCGCTCAGGGCAGTATAATGTTGCTGTAATGGTCGTTTCAGTCGGCCCATAACAGTTAACCAATTTAATGCTGCCGGCACGACTCTCCATCCACCTGTTGATGGCATCAGCCGGAATCTTTTCACCACCAATACAAATAGATAATAAGCTTGAGTTAGGCTCAGGGAACCCGATCTCCGTAAGACTATTCCAATACTGAAACGGCAACGACACATGAGTAATTCCCTGTTGCTTACACAACGCCCAAAATTGTGTCACATCCTGACGCGACTCGTTATCAATCAGGTGAAGCGTCGCGCCATTGATTAACGGACAAAACAGCTCAGAAACGGATACATCAAACGAAAAATGACAAAACTGTAGGATATGGCTGGCCTGGTTGATACCCAACGAGTGACTCAACGTCAGCAACTTTGGCACTATAGACGAATGTTCAACCATGACGCCTTTAGGCCGTCCGGTCGAGCCCGAAGTGTAAATAACATAAGCCAGATGATGCGGCAAAAATGAAGCAATCTGAGGGTTATGTTCTAATTCGGTGGTTTCTGCATGATCATCAAGCGACTGCATTGGCAATCCATGTTCCAGCAACTGTAACGCGCTTTTACCGACTTTATCGTGCAGTATCAGTACTGGAGCCGCATCCTTAACGATAAAATTGAGTCGATCCTGTGGATAATCAGGATCAAGGGGAACATACGCTCCACCTGCTTTCAAAATAGCTAATAAACCCATCACCATTTGCGGATTTCTGTCAGCGCAAATCGCTATCCGGCTATCAGCCTTGACGCCTCGGGCAACGAGTTGATGTGCCAGCCTGTTTGCCCGGCGATTCAGTTCTTCATAAGTGATGACCCGATCTTTAAAAGCAAGAGCGACAGCATCCGGCACAGCAGCGGCTTGCTGTTCAAACAGGAAATGAATACCACATTTGCGATAATCATTGGTCACCGGCGGATTCCACGTCTCCAGCAATAACGTCTGTTCCGCAGGCGGTAACACATCGATCAGACAAACCGGCTTATCCGGCTGCTCCTTCAACGCCCACGCTAACTGTGCTAAAGATTGCTGTAAATAACCACATAAACGAGAAGCTGAAAGCGGGGCTATCACTTGGGCAGTCAATGCCAAACTCTGACCATCATCATCAACGGAAAGCCCGACAGGATAATTACACTTCTCCTCTCCACCCTCCAGCATTTCAATATTTTTCCATCCTTCAGACGCGGTATCTTCGGTGTTGATTGCTCGGTTATGGCGATAATTGAGCAAGGCCGTAAACAGTGGCGCCGGAGCTGCTACATCACTGCATCGCTGGGCAGCGGCCAGAGGAGTATGTTCATAGTTAAGTAATTCCGACAAACGCTGGTGGGTTTGTTCTAACGCTTGCACCACACTGCTATTGTCAATGTCCAACCGTAGCGGCAACGTATTGATAAACAGCCCCACTCCCTGTTCAGCGCCACTCTCACCGCTTAAACGCCCAAACATTACCGTCCCGGTCACCACGTTGGTTCGCCCGCTGCTTTTCGCCAATACCACTCCCCAGCCTAAATGAATCAGGCTTGCCAAGCTAACGCCATAACGACGTGCCAATCCACGCAGCTCAGTATTAAATTCTTCGGAAAGTTCAAGATGATATTCATCAACCGGACTATTCGCCTGCATGACGTTATAAAGCCCAAACGGGGCTGTAGGTTCATCTATATCCGCCAACATACGCCGAAAATAAGATTCATAGGTTTTATGCTGGTTAGCCCTACGCGCATAAGCAATGAGATTACGGTAAGGTACCGCTGGGAGAAGTTGTTCTGCACGACCTGATAAAATATACCCTATCTCATGATGCATAACGTCCAAAGTGGTATGGTCGCCGATGAGATGGTGCATAACTTCCAGCGCCAGCCAGCGTTCACTGCCCGGTTCCTGTGCCACGAATAAACGCAGTAATGGCGCATCGGAAAGTGTCAGACGATGATCTGACAGCGTATGATGCGCAGCTAACTGTTCGATAAACGGTTTAGATTTATCTGTTGAGAGTGTTATTTCGTTGACCGGCAATAACGCCTTCTTTAATACAACTTGTACTGGGCCACCGGATAGCCCTTCGCTAAAGAAAGCCGTTCGCAAAATATCATGACGATTGATGACTTGTTGCAGTGCATCAATATAAGCATCCAAACCCGCCCGATTGTTAAATGCCAGACGGAATATCACTTGATACGAATCGCCCTGATTTTCCAACAAGTGATGAAACATAATTCCATCCTGCAACGGCGAAAGCCCATAAATATCCTGAACATTCTGGAGCCCTCCCGCAATCTGGCTGATCAGTCGATCAATGTCAGATTGATTTATTTCCGCCAGCGGCAGCATTTCTGGTGTAATGCGTTCAAT
This sequence comes from Photorhabdus temperata, assembly GCF_025384845.1. Taxonomy (NCBI): domain Bacteria; kingdom Pseudomonadati; phylum Pseudomonadota; class Gammaproteobacteria; order Enterobacterales; family Morganellaceae; genus Photorhabdus; species Photorhabdus temperata. The sequence goes on from NZ_JAJAFX010000043.1 coordinate 11,330, forward strand.
ATTTCCGGTAATTTGATTCGTCGGGATCTCGGGGACGTCATCATTCTTCTTAATGAGCGCTGCCTGTTCAAACAATCTCGGCGTAGAAAATAGAGCGCCAGCCGACACCGTATAAGCGTGTTTTCTGAGTAAGCTCATGAGTTGTATGACCAGCAAAGAGTGACCGCCCAAAGCAAAAAAGTTATCATGCCGGCCAATTTTATCCGTTCCAAGCAGTTCTCCCCAAATTTCGGCCAGTAACATTTCCATCTCATTCTCAGGTGCTTCATAACGCTGATGTTGGTAAGCCAAAGCATCCGGTGCCGGCAATGCTCGACGATCAAGCTTACCGTTTGGTGTTAATGGAAAGTGAGCTAATGCCACAAAAGCAACAGGAACCATGTACTCCGGCAGACCAGACAGTAGATATTGGCGTAAAACTATCGCTGCATCATCGGCACTCAATTCAGCAGCCAGTACCAGATAAGCAACTAAACGTTTGTCTCCTCCTGCGCCTTCACAGACAATCACAACCGATTCCTGCACCGCAGGATGCGATTCAAGATGAGCTTCAATTTCACCCAGCTCAATACGAAAACCACGGATTTTTACTTGGTGATCATTACGACCAATATATTCAATATTACCGTCATAATTACCGTTATAGCTATAACGAGCCAGATCGCCAGTTCGGTACATTCTGGCGTTGGGTTGGTTACTAAAAGGGTCAGCAACAAAACGTTGTTCTGTCAAATCAGGGCGATTTAAATAACCGCGGGCTACCCCCACCCCACCAATATACAGTTCACCCACGCCACCTAACGGTACAGGTTGTTGACGGTCGTCCAACAAATAAATACGTGTATTCGCAATCGGTTTTCCGATCGGAATAGTTTGGCCGTTGAAATTTTCAGGACAATGCCAGTAGGTCACATCGATTGCAGCCTCAGTTGGACCATATAAGTTATATAACCTGGTCCAGGGCAGCAAAGCCTGACATTGTTTAACCGTACTGGGATGTAATACTTCTCCGCTACAGAACAGATGTTTTAACGTTACACAACCAGACAAGTTAGGCTGTTTTAAGAAGGCATTTAATACAGAAGGGACAAAATGCAGCGTCGTTACCCCGTTTTGACGGATAACATCAGTTAGTTGAGAAAGATTTTTTTGCTGATGTTCAGTTGCCAGAACCATACTCGCCCCAACCATCAACCCCCAGAAAAACTCCCACACCGAAACGTCAAAACTAAACGTTGTCTTTTGTAATACAACATCATTTTGTGTCAATAAGTAGGTTTGCTGCATCCAATGCAGCCGGTTTATGACGCCACGATGTTCGTTCTGAACGCCTTTGGGGTTACCGGTAGAACCCGAGGTATAAATAACATAAGCAAGATGACGCGAATTCATCCCAGGGATGTGTGGATTGATCTCTAAACAATCATCAAATGACTCTTTGCTCAGATCTAAACATTGATATCCGGCTAAAACATCTTCCAGTGCCTGCTTTCCTATTTCATCGTGTAGGATCAGCACGGGTTCAGTATTTTTAAGGATATAACCTAATCGTTCCTTCGGATACGTCGGATCAAGGGGAACGTAAGCGCCGCCAGCTTTTAAAATCGCTAATAAGCCAATGACCATATTAGGTGTTCTGCTTACACAAATTACGATCCGGCTATCAGGTACAACGCCAAGATCGATAAGACGATGTGCCAATTGGTTCGCTTTACGATTCAGTTCGTCATAACAGATTATCTGCTGGTTAAACACCAGTGCCGGCGCATCCGGAGTCTCGATCACCTGCCGCTCAAATGTTTCATGAATCAAACACTCAGCCGGAAAGTCACTATGGGTTGAGTTCCAATGATTCAAAAGCAGCTCACGCTCCGCAATAGGCAAGATATCTATATCTTTAATACATTGCGATACGTTATTCGCTATGGATTCAAGCGCCATTAAGTAATAGCCTAAATGGCGCTCTATGGTCTCTTTATCAAATAAATCTGTAGCGTAATTGATTGCACCAATAAGCGTGTCGCCTTTTTTCTGCAACGCAAATTCCAAATCAAATTTGGATTTAACGTTACCAGGCTGTATCGGTTCCAAAATAACATCAGCAAAAGAAACAGGTTCTCCATCATGTGACTCCCAGGAAAACATAACTTGAAAAACAGGCGTATAGGCAGAACTACGCTGTGGATTAACCGCTTCAACAATACGTTCAAACGGCACATCCTGATTATCCTGAGCTGTAATAATTTTATCTTTTACCTGTAAGAATAAATCTGTAATTTGAGTATCATTGTTAATATCAATCCGTATAGGTAACGTGTTGACAAAAAAACCTATCATCTTCTCAACTTCGGCCATTCCCCGGTTAGCCGAAGGGATCCCAATGACAATACTGTTTTGTCCTGAAAGCCGGCTGAGGACGATCCCCCAAACAGATATCAACATCATAAAAAGCGTAACGCCTTGCTGTTGGCTAATTTGTTCAAGTTTTCTTGTCGTATCACTGTCAATTGCAATTGAAACAATCTCTCCTTCCAGCGATTTTTGTTTCGTTCTTGGTCTATCCGTTGGCAACGTTAATAATGGTGGTAGATCAACAAGCTGTGCTTTCCAATAGTCTAATTGTGTAGATAACTTCTCTGCTGTAATACTCTCCCGCTGCCAAACAGCATAGTCTGAGTACTGCAATGGCAAAGGTTCCAGTGAAATTAACTGCTTATTAATAAGCTTATTATAAACGTGTTCCATTTCTTTGAGAAAAATGGTGATAGACCAACCATCAGTAATAATATGGTGTTGATCTAAAATAAATACATATTCATTTTCATCGATATGGAGCAATTCAGGACGAATTAAAGGGCCGAGACTCAGATCAAAGTCCAAATTAATGATCTTATCGATGATTCTTAAAATATCCTCATCTCGCAGGGTTGAATTGCGCAAATCGCTAACAACCAGCGGCACATGGGTATCCACAGATAAAAGATGCACATTAGGTACCCCATCGTTTAAAACAAACGTAGAACGCAGAGAATCATGCCGCTTGAAAATAAAATTTATGGCTTCTTCAAATAGATCAATATCTAATTTCCCAGTTATTTTATATATAATGGGTATATGATAAGCTCCTCCCCCTTCTTCAAGCTGACTAATCATCCATAATCTATTTTGCGAAAATGATAATGGAAATATCTCTGCTTCAACATTCTTGTGAATGACTTGTTGTTCCTCTTTATTTTTCACTAAAGAATAAAACAACTCCTTTTCATTTTCATCAAGAGCACTTAAATATTCATCTAACATGTTTTTACCTTTAAAATATAAAGAAAATTAAAAAGTGATTATTAACTATAATTCAAATTCAATATTTTTATTAAGTTTAGTTGAAAAATAGCTGATAATACTTCTAGCTGATATAATGTAACCTTTGAATAACTATTACAAATAATAGATTACTTGAAGGAATTCAATTCAATTCGAATTGGGCGAATTGGGCGATTTGTTCGATTGTGATGAGAGAAAATATTCCGGCAGAGAAAAATGATTACCAAAGTTTTTGCAGGAGAGTAGAAAACAGCGGGAAAATATCCAAGCATTTTATTTAATTCATAATATATCCTATTGAAGATTAGCTATTAATGATTTCGTCTCATTATAGAACTTGAAGGAATTCTTTATTATTGCAGGTGATAAACTAACTTAAAATTTCTTTCACTATTTTAAATGTGTTCAAAATTGAATTTTTCAGCTTAACAAGCACAACATCGATATATAAACTAATTGTATGGTTTTATTATTTTATGGATAAATTTTCTCTGCCTTTATGATTTCCTTACTCTGTAAAAAAAAGCCTATTTACGTTCTCATTAAAACTATTTATTCTGTTTACTACTTTTCGTACTTTTAATTTTCTTTTCTAAGTTACTTCCCACGCTACCGCCCTCCTGGTTCTTTAGGATAAATCTTATTAATATTAAAATCGAAAAAATCAACACTATAATAAATTAAAAATTATAGTAACTTATTAATGTTAAATATATGTCATGTCAATTGAAATTATAATGTTATTTGATTTTGATACTGTTTTCCTCATTAAAATATTTCAAAACAAATAAATAGACTCAGTTTATTAAATTGTTATTTTAGTTTAATTATCACATATATTTATTTTTTAACTTTAACAGAATGTTAATATTTGTTTTATTATGATTAATATTGTAGACCACCAGTAAACCGGAGGTTACTTAGGCCAGAAACTAGTCGAGTTGGCTTTTGATCCGCTCTGCTTAGGCAGCGCACTTTCAACTTGAAATTCCAATGAAGGTGCCAGACCTTCCATTACCGCATTAAAATTATCTTTATCAAGCTTACGTTGAGTATTCATGGCATCTTTATATATGACAGGAAGTGCAAACTTACGTTAAACCACACCAAACCTGATTAAATAATCGAACAAGATGAAATAAACGAAGGGAAAAATTAACGTCTATTTATAGCAATCTAATATGTTGTGACACATTTAATGATATTTAAAAACCACCGCAGGCCAGCTGGTAAATAAGTTCTCATACATATTAATTTAATGCAACATCTTACTGGATTAAATATAATATCAAAAACCCTTTGGATTAATTTAACTGTTTGTATTTAAAGGTTAAGTTAAAAATTGTGCATTGTAGTTAAAGCGTGTTTTCGTACTTGTCCTATTTTTCAAACTATTATTTTTAGCAGTGAAGTTCTGATTAGTCAGAAAAACTAAAATATAGGTGTAATTAAAGGATTAATTATGATCTTTATCATGATTAACCTGAAATAGTTGTATTGATTATCGATTTGTTAGATTTTAAAGTGTTTATTGCAACCACAAACCAATATATTCTTAACATTGTGTTTTTTATTTAGTATTTTTTTAATATTTTGCTTTCTATAGGCGGAAGTTTTAACCATGGAAGATAAGTGCAATGATGTCATTTCATCAAATTAATTTTAATGGAAATACAAAATGGTTATGAACAAACCCTAGTCATAAAGGAGATAAATTCAATAAGTAACAAATGCTCATTTGGCATACAGCGGTGAAGCTTAATCACCTGATTTAACAACCCTTTTTATTCTTTCAGCATAAACAGGGATACTTTGCATAAGAATAATCATAAGTTATATGAAATCTATGCAAAATATCCGCCCCGTAAAATTTGCCAATTAACACTGAGTTATTAAATGGCTTATCAGAAACAACTAGAGCTCAGAATCTCTATACGCCTGATTAATAATGGCTTTTGCCACCCATTTAGTAATTTCAATAACCTGATCGTCATCCATATTCCAAATATCTTTCATTACCAGAAAGACTTCAGAGCCATAAACCAAGGAAAAAGAACGAATGACATTTTCCAAAGTTTCCGGTGGAAAATGCCCTTTTAGTGGGTCAACCACCATTGCAAGGATCTCCTTACGATGCCCGCGTACCAGTTTCTTTTCCTGCTTATCCGCAGATAAATCGCGCCCATGAGCCCATTGCTGTAAAGAAACCAACAGAGCCGCCCGCAATGCACCTTCATGTTGAAACATTCGGGGATAGGCAAAATCCAACAGCTCAATAATCCGCTCTTCGGTTTTTTCACTGGAAGGCTTCCAGGTGAGAATTGGCCCAAGGCTGGCACCAACAATTGCATCAATTAAATCGCTTTGGGTCGGAAAATAGCGGTATGCCGTTGCTCTGGAAACACCAGCATACTGCGCCAATTCGGAAACCGAAGGTATCGCTCTCTGCTCAAAAAGTTCCAGTGCAGCATTTATCAACAATGCATACGTTTTTTTCCGGGTCCCGGTAAAGTGAGGTTTAGTATTCGAATCCATCATTGCCACAACTCTTTCACAATAAAAATCTCTAGATAAAGCTTATGGTTAAAATTCTTTTTCGCTATCATCACTCTACTTAACTATCTACAAAACACCCAAATTGATTCAGTTTATTTATGGGTAAAATGAGATGACAGTCTCAATTTGGTAATATAATAGTGATACTAGAGTCTCATCTTGTCTATAATCTATCCATGAATTAGTAGTCAGCACCAGGGAAATATTCATAATTATAATGAAAAAAAGCCAAGGCTATGTCTATATCGCCACTATTTTTGATACCAAGAGCGCAGAAATCTTCTACGTCAGGGATCTGATAGAAAAAGCTGGCCTTGCTGTTCGTACTGTGGATTTAACTACTAAATCTGGCCCGCTCGAAAGAGGTGCGGACATCACTGCATTAACAGTAGCAGAGCATCATCCACAAGGCAAAGATGCCATTTTCTGTGGTGATCGGGGGAAAGCAATTTCCGCAATGTCAGTCGCTTTTAATATTTTTTTATCAAGACAAACTGATGTTTTAGCGATTCTGGGTCTGGGGGGATCCTGCGGGACAGCACTGATTACACCCGCGATGCAATCTTTGCCTGTAGGTATACCAAAACTGATGGTTTCTACTATGGCCTCCGGTGATGTTTCAGGTTATGTCGGTGTCAGTGATATTGCCATGCTCTATTCAGTCACTGATGTGTCCGGCCTTAACCGTATCTCCCGTCAGGTATTGAAAAATGCGGCTAACCAAATTGCAGGTGCAGTTTATTTCTACCAAGAGAACAATGTTGAAGATAAGCCAGCTATCGGTCTGACAATGTTTGGTGTCACAACACCTTGCATACAATTACTGACCAAAGAGCTGGATCAGCAGTATGACTGTCTGGTTTTTCATGCAACCGGCAGCGGCGGCAAAACAATGGAAAAACTGGCCGAAAGCTGTCTGTTGAATAGCCTGTTGGATATCACTACAACCGAAGTCTGTGATTATCTGTTTGGTGGTGTTCTGGCCTGTGATGCAGACCGTTTGGGTGCGATAGCCCGGACACAAATACCTTATATTGGCTCTTGCGGCGCGTTGGATATGGTAAATTTCGGGCATCTGAATACTATCCCGGAACGCTACAAATACCGGCAATTTTACCGCCACAATTCTCAGGTAACATTAATGCGCACCGTACCAGAAGAGAACCGTCAAATGGGGATTTGGATTGCTGAAAAGCTTAATCGGTGCGAAGGAAAAGTAAAATTTATTATTCCTGAAGGCGGTTTTTCCGCTCTGGACATTGAAGGTGGTCCCTTCTGGAATCCTGATGCGACTCAGGCCTTTATCAACGCTTTTGAGTCTGCATTTATAGAAACGGAAAACAGACAACTAATTAAAAGCCCTCATCACGTGAATTCACCTGAATTCTGCCAACAGGTGATTAGCGAATATCAGCAGATGATGATGGCTTAAGTTGTGACTCAACACAAACAACCACTGAAGCAGGAGCAAGTATTAATGAGTCTGACCAGCAACGATAATACCGGTTCAGAAGCAGTACTGACACTGAAAGATTGTATACAACTAATTAATGACTAGGCAAAAAGTTGTCAAAACAGTGCATTCTGATGCTATTGTTCTATTAGTCACAACTTCTTACGATACATCTGTCGGGATGTTGTACTAAATAAAGCAGTTAGGTGCTCGTGTTCTAAAGGGAAGCCATAAGAACTTCCTGTTAATAACCTTGCTGTAAGATGTTGGGAGTTAACAAACTAAATTAAAACATAAATACACCTGCTTTGTTTTCTTCCTTTTCGGAGCTTATCTCCGTCAACACCAGGCTCCTGCGGCACCCACCGCAGGAGTTTTTTTATGAATAAACGGGCAGCAGATTAAAACTTGATAAGATATGAGCAGTGACATTCAACATGCCAAACAGCAAAATCAAGCCGATCATCGCATTGCCGCCCCAAACCCGGTAAGCAGGGCTGCCAAACCGTTTACGGGATGCTCTGGCGAGTAAAGCGGGAACGATAGCAGCCCAAACTGTCGCAGCAAGGCCAGCGAAGCCAATCGCATAAATAAAACCATTCGGGTAAATCATCCCACCAACCATTGGCGGAAGAAACGTCACCAGTGCAGTTTTAAAACGCCCCAGTTTGGTATCATCAAATTTGAACAAGTCAGCCAAGTAATCGAACAGCCCCAGCGTGACACCAAGAAATGAGCTGGCAACAGCAAAGTTAGAGAAAAGGGTCAGCAATAAATTCAGTGTTGCACTATTTAAGCCGCCACTTAATGACTGGACCAGAACATCAATATTTCCCCCTTGTTCCGCAATTTTAATAAAACCTGGCCGTGGAATATTTCCCATTGTTCCAATCAACCAAACCAGATAAAGAACTAACGCCATTAACGTCCCAATAAACAGGCATTTTTTTATTTTTTGTGGTTCTTTTCCATAATATTTCATTAGACTAGGAACATTGCCATGATATCCAAAAGAAGCCAGACAGAAAGGTAAGGTTGCTAATACATAGGGCCAATAAGTTGGATTAATCTCAGCGGTATTAAATAAAAAAGCAGATTCAACGTTATAAATCAAGCCACCAAAAGTCATAAAGAAAGTTAATATTTTGGCACCAAGAATAATAGACGTTATCCGGCTGACCGCCTTTGTACTTAACCAGACAATAAACGCAACGGCAAAAGCAAACAAAAAACCGGCAAGTTGCGGCGAAAAATCTATCGACATTTCCTGCATGACATGCTGAATAATCGATCCGCTGGCAGAAATATAAGCATAAGTTAGTATATATAAAACAAAAGCAATTGTAATACCATTAATGATATTCCAGCCGTTGCCTAAAAGATCTTTTGTTATAGTCCCGAAGCTTGAACCAATCCGATAATTAAGATTGGCCTCCAATATCATTAACCCTGAGTGCAGCATGCAAAACCAGGTAAAAACCAAAGCAGCGATTGACCAGTAAAACCATGCTCCTGACATTACAACGGGTAAGGAAAACATGCCTGCGCCAATAATCGTTCCGCCAATGATCATTGCGCCGCCAAGTAAAGATGGAGACGATTTTTTTATTGGTAAAGTAGCCATGTGCGTGATCCTCGCGTGGCTTTATAATATACGAAATAAAATTTGGGATGCTTTCAGATAGAAGCACCCCGTTTTTTATTATTTAATTGGCTTTAATCTTGCAACAAAATGCCGTAATACTGAAGGCTCATAGGTAAATGTTAATCCTCTGATTTGAGTCGCTCTCTCTTTCAGGGAAATAAAAGCCTCCGCAATATAATCCATATGATCATTGGTATATACCCGGCGAGGAATAGTTAAACGTAAAAGTTCCATTGGTGATTCTTTTTGCTTTCCGGTTTTCGGATCACGACCTAACAATAAAGAGCCAATTTCGACACTTCTTATTCCCGCATCCAGATACAGTTCATTATTCAATGCATGAGCAGGAAACTGTTCTCCAGGAATATGCGGCAATAATAATTTAGCATCAACGAATACAGCATGACCACCCGTTGGGTACTGAATAGGAATACCTGCATTTCTTAATCTGTTACCTAAATAAGCCACCTGATTAATACGATATGCCAGATAATCTTCATTCATACCCTCTTCAAGACCAATTGCCAGAGCCTCCATATCACGCCCGGCAAGACCACCGTAAGTGACAAACCCTTCCATTGGCACACAGCGGGTACGTACTTCGTTAAATAGATCTTCATCATCACGGAAACAGCAAAGACCACCGATATTGACCATCGGATCTTTTTTAGCTGACATTGTCAGCATATCACCATATTGATACATCTCCCTGACAATCTCTTTGACTGATTTATTCTCATAGCCTTTTTCTCTTTGCTTAATAAACCAGGCATTTTCACAAAAACGGGCGGAATCAATCACCACAGGAATATTGTATTGCTTCGCAATCTCATACACAGACTTCATATTAGCGATAGAGACAGGTTGACCACCAGAACTATTACAAGTCACGGTTGTGATAATTGCCACAATATTATCAGCACCCTGTTCGGCAATCGTTTTTTTCAATTCATCAATATCAAAATCGCCTTTCCAGTCATAATACGTAGTTGTATCAAAGGCTTTTGGTGTAACAACGTTAATCGCTTTCGCACCATTTAATTCAACATGGGCAGCTGTGGTATCAAAATGGAAATTAGAAATAAAGACCGGATGTGTTGCACCCCCTTGCGCTTTTTTGCGGGCAATCAATGACGGGAATAAGATTTGTTCTGCGCCACGACCTTGATGAGTTGGAATAGTATATTGATAGCCAATCAGCGCATTAACTTTATCACATAAATGATAATAGTTACGGGAACCCGCATAAGCTTCATCACCCATCATCATTCCCGCCCACTGGCGATCACTCATTGCACCGGTACCGGAATCTGTCAGCAAATCAATATAAACAGCATCACTTGGCAACAGGAATGGATTATATCCAGCCTCTTCTAATGCTTTTTCACGTTCCGCGCGTGTAGTCATACGGATATTTTCTACCATTTTAATACGGAAAGGTTCTGGAATACGTTTCATGAATATTTTATCCAATAATTGTCTATACTGCGTAATTCAGGAAAACTCCTGAAAAACACACAAAAATACGCCACAATAAATGCAGTGATTAAAAATAAAGATTTAATTATAGATACAATTAAAGGAATTAATTAGGGAAATAGTTAGAAATACGGTGATCGACATTAAACCATGCCTGTATATTACAAGAATAAATAAAATGATAATGTAAAAATATAGAAGTCATATAATGAATTTATTCCACAGTTAAAACCCGTCACTAAGATATAGATAATACTTAAATTATCTGTGACCAATCACGCAAAAAATAAAAAGCATCAAAAATAAAGATCTATATATACTCAAGTAAATTGATTGTGTACCTACAAAAAAGTTAATAAGCGGCGTATAAAAAATCAACATAAAAATTATAACCACACAATTAATCCCAATCAATAAAGCAACATGCTAACACAATAAGAATATTATTAATAAATAAAAATAATTCTACAGTTAACATAATGAATTAATTAATCGAATTTATTATGAAAATATCGTCATTAAAAAAATTTTCTAAATGTCGTGCCGGATAAACCAAAACAGCAAAAACAATCTGTCGAGCTTACCAAAAACACCTTCAAATACCGTGGCAGCCAACCATACATTGCCAAAAGCAACGAACTGTTGGCACCGCGCTGATCACACCCTTTTACCATTTCTCCCTCGATTATCCACCACCCAAAATGCCACCGGACGATATTTTATTTTCTGCTTGTGTGAATTTGAGCCTAAATACTGCCAGTCATCCCAAAAATGGTTGGCATTGATGTAGGCTTAAAAGATTTATTTATTACGGATACCAGAGGTTAAGAGACAACAACCTTCGCCATACGGCGAAATACGTCAAAACCCTGGGAAAAACTCATCGTATTTATTCAAGTTGATATGCTATATATAGCAATTATCGTAAAAAAATTACCGTAAAAATAGAACAATTTATGGAATGAAAAATACTGATATAATAGAACAAATATCGCAGAGCTAAAGAATAACGTATGAACCAACATAAACCCTATTGGAATCGTATGGTCCCTGAACTGACCGTCACTGATTTTTCTCGATCTTTGGATTTCTATCAAAGAATCCTCGGTTTCCAATTACTTATTCGCCGAGATGCCCCAGATTTCGCCTATCTAGAATTAGGCGAAACACAGTTAATGCTTGAAGCACTACATGATGATGGTTGGAATACTGCCTCACTAAATTATCCTCTGGGAAGAGGTGTGAATTTTCAAATTGAAGTTGATGATTTAACTCCTCTGCTTAACAACTTAAAAGCTAATGGCATAACACTATACCGAGAAGTTAAAAACAATCATTACCGTGTTGATGAAGCACTGGCTTGCCAAAGAGAATTCCTGGTGCAAGATCCGGATGGCTATCTGCTACGTTTCAGCCAATTTATAGAAAACATAATGACATATTGAACGGTATATTCTTTTATGCCTGACCGTTCTTTTCACTTTTTTGACTCCTAAATACTATTATGACCCTGGAAAATATAAAAAATATACTAATAAACACATTTCTTGTTATTGATTAATTATAGTTAAGTTTAGTAAATCGTTTTAATTACCTAAATCTAAAACCAACTAACTTAGATTATTTTCATATTCATTATCTTAAATAAGAAATCTTAGAGTTTAGTTTACCTATAAAAACCCGCCCTTATTAAAGGGCGGAATAAAAATAACAGAAATAGAATTCTGTATAACACAATAGCTGTGCCATCTGAAAATAAATTAATTCAAGACTAGATTAATTATTTATTCTTAAATACAACAGGGGTTGATTGATCAGGAGTAAAATTATCAGGACTATCAGAACCAATAAGACATGTCGTAGTGTGGGATGAAAAAATAACACATTTTATTGCACATATGGGGAAATGTGGCTTTAATACACAAGCATAGATAGATGTAGAAAAAGTAGAAAAGAAAGTTAACATCAAAATTGTCATTATTAACCGACGCTGTAATCTATTTATCATCATATCACCTCGTTAAATGGTATATTTTTATTTCCATATATTTTACTCCTGTAACTGATTATAGAACAAGATTTAACCAAGTAAGTTCTTTTATCTTTTCGTTGATGAAGCGTTTAAGTTTTAATGAATAAATAAAATTATTTAGATAAATTAAACTTTAAATATCACCCAAATACAAAAATATAGGCATTATTGGGAAAATTTATCCAAACATAAGAAAAAATAATCTCTAACTGTATCAATCTATATATTAGCGTTAATTATATGAAAAAATTACCAAGATAATTAAATAAAACATGTGGAATTTTCCACTACCTCTATTATCAGATAATAATCTACTTGATACAGCTCCGAAATTATTCACGAATCGACCTGATATCTCAGCAGTCAGATGCCATAACCAACATTCAGATACAGACAAATTGAAAAATAGCATTCACCTTTTTATTCTTATCCTCTCTCTGTTAACCGATGAATAAACCATGTACAATGCATGAATATTTTCTGAGTACGCCGCATCTTAAGAAACTATTTATTTTACCTTTTTTAATAAGCAGGTTTTTCAAATGCATCAAACTGATGTTACGGAGCGTTCGCTCTTTTCTCTAAGCTGGCCGATTTTTATTGATATTCTCCTCCATCTGGCCACTTTATTAATTAACACTTATATGGTGAGCCATGTTTCTACTTCTTACCTGGCTGCTATGGCTGTAGGTAATCAGGTCTTTGACTTGTTTATCACTATTTTCAGCTTTATCAGTGTCGGTTGCAGTGTTGTTATTGCGCAATACATTGGTGCCGGCAAACAGGGTAAGGCCAGTCAGGCGATCCATATTGCTATCGCATTCAACTTTTTACTTGGGTTTAGTTGTGCGCTGATTACCATCTTCTTCGGCTATAAGATCTTGCATATCATGAATATGCCAGAACACCTGATGAAAGATGGTTTCGACTATCTGCACATTCTGGGGATCTGTCTGATCCCGGAAGCCATTTCGATTATCCTGGCGACTTGTTTACGGGTTTATGGAAAATCCAAGCCGGCAATGTATGTCACGCTGATTGCTAACTTGCTGACGGTGCTGGGTAATATGATTGTCCTGTACGGTTTCTTTGGATTGCCTCAATATGGTCTGGAAGGTGTTGCCTGGTCTACCGTCTTTGGCCGGATTGTTGCCGTTATCCTGTTATTCTGTCTGCTAAGTTATGGCCTGCGGATTAAATTTAAACTGACAGGTTTCCTGCTCTGGTCAAAAAGTATATTGGGCAAAATTTTACATATCGGCTTGCCCGCTGCGGGCGAAAATATGGTGTGGGTCCTGCAATATATGGCCGCCATAGCATTCATTGGATTGATGGGTGAAATTCCACTGGCAGCACAAACACTCTATTTCCAGCTATCACTATTTGTCATGTTGTTTGGTATTGCCACCAGCATTGGTAATGAAATTATGGTTGGTCATCTGGTCGGCGCCAAACGGTTTGAAGATGCTTATATTCGTGGCTTTAATAGCCTGAAAATTGGCTGTATCGTGACCGTGGGGGTTGTCGCCGCCTTCTGGCTATTCAGAGTACCGATTCTGCATTTCCTGACGCAAGATGAATCCATCATCAAACTGCTGTTGCCACTATTCTTGCTGTCTGTTTTTATGGAGCCAGTCCGTACCGCCAATATCATTATGGTGAACGCATTGCGCGCTTCCGGTGATGCCCGTTTCCCGCTATATACTGCAATGTTTTTTATGTGGTGTGTTGCTATTCCAGTAGGGTATTTCCTGGGTATCAAGATGGAAATGGGGATTTTAGGTATTTGGATCGGTTTCTTCTGTGATGAATGGCTACGTGGATTAGTTAATACTTGGCGTTGGAAATCTAAAAAATGGCAAACAAAGCGATTAGATCTTTAATCAACAGATTGTTGATGATTGAAATATTCTCCTAATCCCAACACTGAGGTTCCCTTTATCGGGAGCCTCAGTGTTGTATCTCTCCCAATTGATGATCTTATACCCTCTGTATAATATGAAAGACACTCTTTGCATTAGGGTATTTCGCTATCTGATTCGCTTCGGGGATAAAGCGTACTCTATCGCCTTTTTTATATTGAGCAGCACCATTCGAGATATCCCTTTCTGAGGCGTAAAATATGCCTTTATCTTTTTCGCTTTTTATCATCATCCAATGATTCTTATCATCAATTTCAATCACTTCTCCTATATGTTCAGTATTGATGTGATTCATTATTCCCCAGTTTGTTGTAATAGGTAAATCTTGGAGTCCTGCTGGCAGTTGCTTATTTCTCCACAGGGCATGAACACTGCACAGCCCACTCATTTTGCTATTATTTTCGATAATTGTGAGTAGCTTCAGATTTGAAGGGTTAATCCAATAAATAATCATTAAACAGCGGTCATAAACTTTCACCACTTTATTGATAATATCTTCAATAGTATAAGCTTTTTCTGTTCTCCATAATGGCTCATGATGTGATAACCTGTTTCTTAAGTTATTGATTTCTTTTAGTTCATTACCTATGCTGTTAATGGAAAGTGGAGTTTCCTTCTGAGTTCTAGCATAAGGAAACACCCGCCCACGCAGGTGAGGCCATAGTGATAAATACGATTGCTGCTGAATATCGAATTTTTTATCGACCAGAGAAACCCAAAACCCCAACGTTAATTTGGCAATATAATTTTCAGGGGTGAGAGGTTTTCCTTCCTTACGTAACTGGTTCTCAGCGGTTATAATATTACGATTTGCTATCTTGTTATTTTGTGCTGTCATCGCCGTTTTAAACCAAAGTGTATCTATGGCCTGCTTTTTTTCAGGCCATAGATATGGGGAAAACGTTCTTTCTATTTCTTCCTTAGCATGTTTAATCCATGATTGATAAATAGCGTTGCGGAGAGAAACTTCAATAATCTGTATAACCGGAAGAAATGTGCTTGCCAGTTGTTTATTCCATAAATAAAGGCCTAAACATTGTTCAGGTGTTGTCCCGCCCATAACCTGATTCTGATAAGTTGAAAAGCGTTGATTTGATAATGAATCCAAGATCGCTTGTATCGTCATTGTGTTTCCTTCATAATTTTTGCACAATATACAAATGCATATCCAACTGATTACACTGAGATAAACTTTAGGTATGTATTGACATATTACTCAAGAAAGTTCATTATCCTCTATAGAGAAATTCTCTACTTGTGTAAGCGTCCATCCCGACTCAACGATGGCTGGATTGCGAAGAAATTTTTCAAAAAAGGCTTCCGTAAAGGGGCCTTTTTTGATCCTTCCTTGAAGATATTCCGTCAATCTACGCCTTAAGCTGTATTCATCTATTTCTCAAGCTGACACTTAATTAAGAAGTACAACCTAACATCAGACAAGCAACAAAATATCCATTTGATTTAAAAAAATAAAAAACTACATCTATTAACCGAACTTATTTACAGACTTATATTAAAGAAACACGGATGTTTTTGGAAAACAACTTAAATAAAAATATAATAATGAGCAGGATGTTATACCTGCCCACCATTACCATTCACACTAATCAGAGATTAATGCTTTTCTTTACCATAATGTTCAGAACGGGGACCATAAAGTAAATCGTGGCTACCGCCGGCTGTCAGTAAACGATGACTTGTAATGCCGGCAATTTCATGGCCTTTATCCGTAATGGTATTCGCGATCTGTGAAACGACCGCAGATACCAAGATTCCAATAAGACTACTATTCGAGTTATTTTGATTTTCAGTCGATGAGGCAATTGCCCGACCATTCCACAGTTGTTTACCACTGCGTAGATCCACCAGTTTAGCGGAAGCCGTTACACGGGTATCGCTGTTGATAACCTGATACTGCGTGCCGTACTCTTCAATATCCAGATAGAGCGCGGAATCTGCACCAAAAATATCATGCAGTTTTTTATAACTGATATTCTGAACATCCTGCGCCACTGTCACACCATTTTGCTGAAATGTCTCTTCCACCACAGCAACCGGAAAAACATAATAGCCCGATTCCGCCAATGGATAAGTCACTTGAGAAATCAGGCTGTGACCTGCTTTTATTTCCACAGATTTATTCACTGCCGGCAAAACCAGAATGGATTTTGGCTTGCTCTCTTTAAATGCAGTGTAGTCATAAGGCGTAGTCTTGGCACATCCTGTCAGCACAAGCGCAGCTAATAAACTTAACGCTACGAGAATACGGTTCATTGCATAGTTCCTTTATTTTTACTTAATAAAAAGTCCATAAATGGCGCTGATTCAGGAAACAGTTTTTTCTCTGCTTCAAACTGATGGAACGCTTCTGAAACACGACCAGTTTTGCTATACAGCAAACCCATCTGTGCATGTAACCCAGGCGGTACAGGTTTATCTTTCGCTTTCGCTTTTTCAATCACTTTCTGCAAAGCCTGTAACTGCTCTTCAAACCCCATCTTATCCTGCTGATAATACTGATAAACTGTAGGTTCGTACTTATCCCATTCATAAATCGTTTTTGGCTGAGTCGCACAACCAGCCAGGGCCATAGCTGCCAGCAATAAACCCGCTTTTTTCATTAATACCATGAGAATATATCCCTATATTTCTTAGTTAGAAGGTTTCCATGCACCAGTTTCAATATTTTCAACCAAGCTGTTTACTGCTTCACGAATTGCCAGATCCAACACTTTACCATTCAGCGTGGAATCATAGCTGGCAGTCCCACCAAAGCCGATAATTTCACGGTTGGATAATTTATATTCACCTGCGCCTGCCACAGAGAAAACCACTTCAGAAGTTTCCACATTCACCACATTCAACATGACTTTAGAATAGGCTACTTGTGATTTACCGCGCCCCAATAGGCCCCATAATTGATGATCGCCGACTTCTTTGCGGCCAAATTCAGTCACATCACCGGTAATAACGTAGCTAGCACCTTTCAGCTTCTGTGATTTACCCTGTAAACCCGCTTCCGCTTTCAGTTCCGCCATGTTGGTACGTTCCAGAACGGTAAAGCGTCCGGTCTGCTGTAAGTGTGTGATTAAAATCGTTTTAGATTGATTACCGAGACGATCAACGCCGTCAGAGAAAATCCCATTTTGATAACTGGAACGGTTTTCAAATTTACCGATAGCAATTGGACTACGAACACCTTGATATACGGTGTTATAAGAATTTACTTTTTGCACCTGAACGGTATTGGAAGACTCAGTTGCACACCCTGATAATATTGCCGAAGCCAAACAAATTGAAGATAAAACCAACTTACTCTGCATAAAACCTATTCCTACAAAAAATGATTAGTCTATCCGCCTAAAATACAAAAACAGGCAGATTACACATTCCATTAAAGATTTATTTACATCAGAAATTATTATGAATAAACCTGAGCGGTGTGACCAGCATTTTATGCTAAAAAGATAAAAAACTATTTATTACATCACACTTTCATTATTAAATTTTATTTCCCCAGCGAATAAAATTACATTAACTTAAATTATACTTTAAATATTTTATTAATATTTATACTGTTAATTAAATTATTGGCATTTGATATCAAAAACATCTATTTGTTGATGGTTGAATATCGCTCAAAAATAATAAATTAATTAAGTTAAACAAGTAAAACAGGCATATTTCTGTATATAGCAAACATAATGGAGAAAAACATGAATATTGTTGATCGTTTTATTTCTTATACCAAAATCAATACCACCACCAATAGCAAGCAAGGGGCAGCAGGTATTATGCCTTCCTCGGAAGGTCAGAAGGTATTAGCTGAAAAATTAGGGAAAGAGCTCGAACAACTGGGATTACAGGATATTATTGTGCGAGATACCGCAATTGTCACTGCAACTCTGCCCGCCAATGTTGACTATTTCGTTCCGACGATCGCATTTTTTGGTCACCTTGACACCAGTGCCGAGCTGACTAATGATACCAAGGCTCAAGTCTTACCCTATAACGGCGGAGATCTATGCCTGAACAACGAGCTAAATATTTACCTGCGCCAAAATGAATTCCCTGAGTTAGAAAACTACATTGGTGACGATATTATTGTTACTGACGGCACCAGCTTGTTAGGTGCAGATGATAAAGCTGCTCTGGCCGCCATTGTGAACATGTTGCAATACTTCCAGCAAAATCCTGATGTTAAACATGGCACAATAAAAGTGGGTTTTGTTCCTGATGAAGAACAAGGGCTGCTGGGTGCAAAAGCTTTTGATGTCAATGCATTTGGTGCCGATTTTGCCTATACCCTTGATTGCGGAGGGATTGGTGAACTGGTTTATGAGAATTGGAATGCCGGTGATGTAGAAATTATCTTCACCGGACAACCGGCACATCCAATGTCTGCTAAAGGCAAACTGAAAAACTCACTGCTGATGGCACACAAATACATTGCCATGTTGCCAAGCGGTGAGGCCCCTGAATATACCGAAGGCCGGGAAGGTTATTATTGGGTAAAACAGATACAAGGAAACAACGCCCGTACTGCGCTGAGACTGGATGTTCGTGATTTTACTGAAGCGGGTTATGAACATCGGATGACGTTCCTGAAAAATCTGTCAGATAGCTGTGCCGCCCTGTGGGGAGAAGGCAGTGTGCAATTCAAGATGACTGCTCGTTACACCAACGTTTACAATAGCCTGCAAGGGGAAAACCGTTATCCAATTGATATCGCTATTGCCGCTTATGAAAAATGTGGTATTACCCCCAGCCCAATTCCCATGCGCGGCGGCTATGATGGCGCCGTTCTTTCCCAGAAAGGTTTACCTTGCCCGAATCTCTTTACCGGCGCGCATAATTTCCATTCAATTTATGAATATTTGCCGGTGAAATCCTTGTATACGGCCAGCGAAGTTGTGAAAACGATAGTGGTACTAACCGCAGCCCGGTTTGCTCCAGGAGCGGATATATGATGCCAATCCTCTCGATATTGACAGAATAATTTACTGGGGATAAACATCGAACAACTCGTCTGGTTAAACTGCCCAAGTTTTTTTGGGGGCAGTTAACCACGGTCGGGAGCAAGTGCTACCCGGCTATCTCCTGCATGGATTGCTTCACAAATTCCGCAAATGGCCTCACGTTCCTTCCTACTGAAGCCGATTCCAGCGCTGATAGATACTGCGTTCTATGTCTAAGCTTAATCACCGTCCAGGGGTATCCACCAATTACCAGCAAGAAGTTCATTAAAAATCTGGCAGTGCGGCCATTACCATCAGGGAACGGGTGAATGTAACCCAGGAAAAGATGACCCAAGATGGCCTTTACCGCAAAATATTCCTCATTAGCGATCAGCTCTTTCAGTATTTCCATACAATCCATTAGTTGCTCGCTGGCTGGCGGTACATGCATTGAAGTACGGATATAGATCGGCCCTTTCCGGAATCCCGCCAAATCCAGCCTGTTGATAATTCCGGCATCCACACAGGGGTTAAACAATGCCGTGAACCAGTCAGTCAGGCCAACATCGACCAGATAACGGATGTCTAGGTTCTCCCTATCCTCATGCGCTTCATGCAGCAACTCTTTGACCTTATTGAAAGCATCGTAATAGCCTCTGGCAGCCAGTGCGTCCTTTTGTTCCTTATCCCTTTGGATGGTATCCGGCGACCAGTCACCATTAGATAAGCGCTCGATTAACTCTGGCGTAACTTTGTAACCTTCGATAGATAGCGAGTTGTAGGCATCGCTCACGTAGAGACTGCTCATCATCGCGTGCGTCTCTTCGATTGAGCGCACAAAGAAGTCAAAAGGGGGTAGGAAGCCATCAAACACCTCAATCACATCCTGTCTCATCTCCTGCCACAGAATCCGCACACGAACTGCGCTTGGGGATTCTCCCCGACCAGCACCGACAATTATCGGAGCATGGTCAAACGGGTTAACCCGCTTAACGCCTTCAAAACCGGCTCCCTCCATGATGGTTTGTAGTTTCCGGCTTTCGGCTTTCATCTTTAACTGTTCATAGGCACCAATTAACCTGTTTCCCGATGCAAGGTTCTTGGTTGTCAGCAACGCCTCTGAAAGTAAACTCAGATCAGCATTCTGGAGCGCCAATTGAATATTCAAGGGATTAGCTCTGAAGGTTTGTGGGCCAGTTTCAACTAGTGCACTTTCCAATGAATGAGCATTAATACCGTTCACCTTGGCAGTCTTACAGGGAATTCTTCCCTTAATGATCACCATGCTCATGTTATTAGGCAGGTTAAGCGTGCGCGGCGTCGTGTCTGTGGTGTAGACGATCACTTGGTTTGATAAGGCGTTGTTTGCGGTATGCAAGTCGAGAGAGGCTTCTGGACTCAGCCAATAATCATCCCCGAAGATACTTTCAACGTATTGCCCTACAAACGACCAAATAGACTCGTACCAAAGCACTGAGTCGCCAGCTTTCTCAGTCGTGAGGTCTGCATCCAGGAGATACCACCCCCTGATAATTTGCTTAAGATAGCCTTTCTTGACGAGAAAAGTGCGTTGTTTATCAGTGATTGATCTGGAGTTGAGCACATTGCCCACAGCCGCATTACTCGCCGCCTTCAGTGCTTCTGCTAACCTTTCGTTTCCAGTTTTTGCCATATTTTTTCCCCGCCAGATGCTTAATAATTAGCTGTTATGAGAATGCAAAATTAGTTTTTACGCTATTACATTTATAGCTTTTATGATCTTATATTTCTAGCTTTTACGCTCTTGCATTTCTAGCCGTTGCGCTAAGATTCAGTAAACAAAGGGGGTTTGGCGTGCGCTGGAACACGAGCTTCTGACGCAAATATATCGTAATCTTGCCACTAATAATTTCATAACATAATAATAAATCTAAATTAACATTATTGCTCATATTACAACTATTTTATCCATATTTAGAAACATAATACGCTTTATGATACTATGGATAATGATAACCTCAGGTAGTTTATAACTCATCAATGCAGTGGGTTCTCCGCGATACCCAGGAATGTTTTGAATGAAAAACGAGCCGGGCTATGAAAGCAATTTCGCCTGATTCGTCAAGGCGTTATTGCATCAGAAGTAAAGCAATGTCGTCATTCAAAAAAATAAGGAGAAGACCGATGCAAGTTAGCAGAAGAGCTTTCTTCAAGATCTGCGCAGGTGGTATGGCGGGAACAACAGTCGCCGCGCTGGGATTTGCTCCTGCCATTGCGCTGGCTGAAACTCGTCAGTACAAATTACTGCGCTCGCGTGAAATTCGTAATAACTGCACTTATTGTTCCGTTGGCTGTGGCATTCTGATGTACAGCCTGGGTGATGGTGCGAAAAACGCCAAAGAAAGCATTTTTCATATCGAAGGTGATCCGGATCATCCGGTCAGCCGGGGTTCTCTGTGCCCGAAAGGGGCTGGAGTGCTTGATTATATTCGCAGTAAAAACCGCCTTCATTATCCCGAATACCGTGCTCCAGGTTCTGATAAATGGCAACGCATCAGTTGGGATCAAGCGATTGAACGTATTGCCCGTCTGATGAAAGATGACCGTGATGCCAACTTTATTGAGAAGAATGAAAACAATGTCACTGTCAACCGTTGGCTGACAACGGGTATGCTCTGCTCCTCCGCTGCCAGTAATGAAACCGGTATTCTCGATCAGAAATTCACCCGCGCAATGGGCATGATCGCCATTGATTGTCAGGCGCGCCTCTGCCACGGCCCGACGGTATCGGCCCTGGGGCCAACATTTGGCCGTGGAGCCATGACCAACAACTGGGTCGATATCAAAAACGCTAACGTTGTTTTGATCATGGGCGGAAACGCCGCTGAAGCGCATCCGGTAGGTTTTAAATGGGTGATTGAAGCAAAAATCAAAAACAATGCTCAAGTGATTGTAGTTGATCCGCGTTTCAATCGCAGTGCCGCCGTAGCTGATTTTTACGCGCCGATCCGTGCCGGCTCAGATACCGCGTTCTTACTGGGTGTGATCCGCTATTTGATGCTCAACAACAAAATCCAGTCTGAGTATGTTAGGGCTTACACCAATGCGGGTTTGATTGTCCGTGAAGATTATCAGTTTACAGACGGTTTATTCAGCGGCTTTGATCAAGCCACCAAAAGCTATGACAGATCTTCATGGCATTACGAAACCGATGAACAGGGTTATGCCAAACGGGATGACACTTTGTCTCATCCACGCTGTGTATGGAACTTACTGAAAAATCACGTTGAACGTTATACCCCGGAACAGGTTTCTAATCTGTGTGGGACTTCAAAAGAGGATTTCCTCTATATCTGTTCTCAACTGGCAAGTACCTCGGTCACTAACCGCACGGCAACCATTCTCTATGCACTGGGCTGGACTCACCACACCGGTGGTGCTCAGATTATTCGTGCCGCTGCAATGGTTCAGTTACTGTTAGGTAACGTGGGAATGCCGGGCGGCGGTGTTAACGCATTGCGCGGTCACTCCAATATTCAGGGCTACAGTGACCTTGGTTTGTTGTCGCTTAACCTGCCCGGTTATCTGCCTCTGCCGAGCGAAAAACAGGAGAACTTGGCAACCTATCTGGCGCAAATCACACCGAAAGCTCTGGTACCAAATCAGGTTAATTACTGGAAAAATACACCAAACTTCTTTATCAGCTTGTTAAAAGGTTTCTGGGGCGAACACGCCACAGCAGAAAATGACTGGGGTTATGACTGGCTGCCTAAATGGGATAAAAGCTACGATATCCTGACTCAGGCCGAATTAATGACTCAAGGCAAAATGAACGGTTACATTGTTCAGGGTTTTAATCCGCTGGCGGCATTCCCGGATAAAAATAAATCAAGTAGAGCACTATCAAAACTGAAATATCTGGTGGTGATCGATCCACTGGTCACAGAATCATCTAACTTCTGGCAGCACCACGGTGAGATGAATGATGTGAATCCGGCGGATATTCAAACCGAAGTTTTCCGCCTGCCCTCTTCCTGTTTTGCCGAGGAAAACGGATCGATTGCTAACTCAGGTCGTTGGCTGCAATGGCACTGGGCAGGTGCTCATCCACCGGGAGAAGCCCTGCACGACGGTAAAATTCTTGGCAAGCTGCTGATGCGTCTGCGTGAACTCTACCGTGAAGAAGGTGGTGCTTATGCCGATCCTATTATGAATCTGTCGTGGGATTACCAAAATCCTGAAGATCCGACACCGGAAGAGATTGCCCGTGAAGCTAACGGTAAAGCATTAGCGGATATTAAAGACGAAAACGGCAATATCATGCTGAAAAAAGGTCAGCAACTTTCCGGTTTCTCTCAACTGAAAGATGATGGTTCCACATCCAGTTTCTGTTGGGTCTACACCGGTTGCTGGACCGAACAAGGCAACCAGATGGCCCGCCGTGATAACTCAGATCCATCCGGTTTGGGCTGTACTCCGGGCTGGGCGTGGGCGTGGCCACAAAACCGCCGGGTGCTCTACAACCGAGCATCGGTTGATCCACAGGGCAAGCCGTGGGATCCGAACCGTGAGCTGATCAAATGGGATGGCAGCAAATGGAGTGGCTTTGATGTTGTTGATTACAGCAATGCCGCTCCGGGAACTCATGTCGGGCCGTTTATCATGCAGCCAGAAGGGGTAGCCCGCCTGTTTTCCATTGATAAAATGGCTGACGGGCCATTCCCTGAACATTACGAGCCGATTGAATCACCTATCGGCACCAATCCACTCCATCCGAATGTGATCTCCAACCCGGTTGCCCGCATCTTTCCTTCCGATGTTGCTTATATGGGAGAAGCAAATGAATTCCCTTATGTCGCAACAACTTATTCCATTACCGAACTGTTCCGTCACTGGACAAAACACGCTCAGCTTAATGCTGTGGTTCAGCCCGAACAATTTATTGAAATCGGTGAAAAGCTGGCGGCAGAAAAAGGCATTATTCAGGGAGATGAAGTCAAAGTTTCTTCCAAACGCGGTTTTATCAAAGCCAAAGCGGTTGTCACCAAACGAGTTCAGCAACTTACCATTAACGGTAAGCAAGTTGAAACCATTGGTATTCCTTGCCATTGGGGTTTCACCGGGGCTGCCCGGAAAGGTTTTCTGGCAAACACTCTCACACCTTCCGTGGGTGATGCCAACGCGCATACACCAGAATACAAAGCGTTTCTGGTGAATGTGGAAAAGGTCTAACAGGAGCGAATTATGGCAATGCAATCTCAAGACATTATTCGTAAATCCGCCACCCATTCCTTTACCCCGGCACCTCGTGTGCGTGATCATCAGGAAGAAGTGGCAAAATTGATCGATGTTACCACCTGTATTGGTTGTAAAGCCTGTCAGGTGGCCTGTTCAGAATGGAACGATATCCGTGACGAAGTGGGTTTTAACGTCGGTGTTTATGATAATCCAACCGATCTGACCGCTAAATCATGGACTGTGATGCGGTTTTCTGAAGTGGAAGAGCACGGCAAACTGGAGTGGCTTATCCGCAAGGATGGCTGTATGCACTGCGCTGATCCGGGCTGCCTGAAAGCATGTCCGTCAGAAGGTGCGATTATCCAGTATGCGAACGGCATTGTGGACTTCCAGTCAGAGCACTGTATCGGCTGTGGTTATTGTATCGCGGGTTGCCCGTTCAACGTGCCGCGGATCAATAAAGAAGACAACCGGGCATATAAATGTACTCTGTGTGTTGACCGTGTTGGTGTCGGCCAGGAGCCTGCCTGCGTGAAAACCTGTCCGACCGGGGCAATCCATTTCGGTACCAAAGAAGATATGAAAAATCTGGCGTCCGAACGGGTAACTGAACTGCAAGGCCGTGGTTATCAGAACGCGGGGTTATACGATCCCGCAGGTGTTGGTGGCACGCACGTTATGTACGTCCTGCATCATGCGGATAAACCGCAGCTTTATCACGGCTTGCCGGATAATCCGACCATCAGCCCAACCGTGACTTTCTGGAAAGGTATCTGGAAACCACTGGCCGCGGTGGGCTTTGCCGCGACATTTGCCGCCAGTCTCTTCCACTATGTCGGCATTGGTCCAAACCGCACCAGCGAAGAAGACGAAGAACATGCCCGTCAGGATGATGAGTTACCGGCAAAATCAGCTAATCGGGAGGAGTTGTGATGAAAAAGAAAGATACGATTCTCCGCCACTCACCGATTGAGCGGGTGAATCACTGGTCAGTGGTGCTCTGTTTTCTGTTTACTGCTATCAGTGGATTGGGGTTCTTCTTCCCATCCTTTAACTGGTTGATGAATATTTTCGGCACACCTCAGTTAGCGCGGATATTACACCCGTTTATCGGCTCAATGATGTTTTTCTTGTTTATCTTTATGTTTTTCAGATATTTCAAACATAACTTTATCGACAAAGAAGACATTGTCTGGCTGAAAAACATCCATAAGATCCTGAGAAATGAGGAAACCGGCGATATCGGCCAATATAACCTGGGTCAAAAAGGCATTTATTGGTCTATCAGTGGCTGTCTGATCTTACTGGCTATCAGTGGTGTGATTATCTGGCGTCCCTATTTTGCCGACTTTTTCTCCATCCCGCTGATCCGGTTTGCACTTCTGGTGCACTCTCTGGCCGGAGTTGGTCTGATCCTGCTGATTATGATACATGCCTATGCCGCATTTTGGGTAAAAGGCTCTATCCGATCGATGGTGGAAGGCTGGGTAACCCGCGGCTGGGCAAAGAAACATCATCCTCGCTGGTATAGAGAAATTCGTCAAAAAGAGCAGCAGGAAGAGAAAAACTCCTAGCTCAATTTCCTGCTGAATTTACCTGAACCATGCCATTAACTGACAGAGATATTCCGGCATGGTTCTTTATTTGCAATAATGTCCGATATTGGTAGTGAAACATTTTGCTATTTTATATTTAATTGACATAAGTCATTATCTTACTCTGTTATCCCTGTTTAAACTATCTAATGTGAAAGCCACTTACAATTATTTTTATAATTGTTGGTTTTTTTACTCAATTTTATTCTTTTCTCTGTTTATAACAGAATAAAAAGAAATTAAAATTAGTTAATTGCAATACTTCACTATGATTTATCAATTTATGTCATTAAAAAGTAATTTCTATTTTTCACTTATACCTGATCGATTATTCTGTAACGCGAAAATGTTATCCCGTTACCTTCTTACTGACGAATCAAGTTGCATAGTGAAATACACTGACTATACCCTTCATCTTTCACGTTGCTGCTTTGTTGGCTGCGTTCACTTACCCCAGTCACATAGTTATCTATGCTCCTGGGGATGCGTTCACTTGCCGCCGCGCTGCAACTTGAAATCTATTGGGTATATATACAAATCTCAAAAAATAGGGTTGTTGCATTATCATGCTGTATCTCTTCCCTATAACACTTACATTTTTAACGGAAATAATAAGCGAGAGCCATTATGGAAACGGCAAAAAATAACCATATCATGGTCGCAGATTCTCCTGCGGCAAAGCGGGCAAACATGACTGAAAGTGAATGGCGGGAAGCTATCAAGTTCGACAATCTTGATGTTGGCTGGGTCATCATGAGTATCGGCATGGCAATCGGCGCCGGTATTGTCTTCCTGCCGGTTCAGGTTGGTTTAATGGGATTGTGGGTTTTCCTGCTATCCTCGGTGATCGGTTATCCGGCGATGTACCTGTTCCAACGTCTGTTTATCAACACACTGGCAGAATCCACCGAATGTAAAGATTATCCCAGCGTTATCAGCGGTTATCTTGGTAAAAACTGGGGCATTCTGCTGGGTGCGCTCTACTTTGTTATGCTGGTCATTTGGATGTTTGTTTACTCAACAGCCATCACCAATGACAGCGCTTCCTATCTGCAAACTTTCGGTGTCACTGAAGGTCTGCTATCTGACAATCCTCTCTACGGGCTGGTACTGATTTGTATTCTGGTTGCGCTTTCATCCAGTGGTGAGCGACTCCTGTTCAAATTATCCAGCTTTATGGTGCTGTCTAAACTGCTTGTCGTCGCGGTACTTGGTTTATCCATGATAGGCATGTGGCACTTATATAATATCGGCGCGTTGCCACCAGCAGGAACGCTGATAAAACAGGCGATCATTACGCTGCCATTTACTCTGACTTCCATTCTGTTTATTCAAACCTTAAGCCCAATGGTTATCTCTTACCGCCATCACGAGAAAAATCGTGAAGTTGCCCGCTATAAAGCATTAAGAGCGATGAATATTGCCTTTGGCGTCCTATTCTGTACGGTCTTCTTCTATGCAGTTTCATTCACCTTAGCAATGGGACATGATGAAGCGGTTCAAGCTTATGAACAAAATATCTCTGCTCTGGCGATTGCGGCAAAATTCTTCCCCGGTGGCTGGGTAACGGTTATTAGTGTCTTGCTGAATATCTTTGCTGTGATGACCGCCTTCTTTGGCGTTTATCTTGGCTTTCGTGAAGCAACCCAGGGCATGGTGATGAATATTCTGGCGCGTATCATGCCAGCAGAAAGAATCAATAAAAACTGGGTACAAAAAGGCATCATGATTTTCGCTATTCTACTGGCTTGGGGAGCGATTATTCTGAATGCACCGGTACTGAGTTTTACTTCAATCTGTAGCCCAATATTTGGTATGGTCGGTTGCCTGATCCCCGCTTATTTGGTCTACAAAGTACCAACGTTGCACAAATATAAAGGAATATCTCTGGTCTTGATTATCTTTACCGGACTTCTATTGTGTATCTCACCATTGTTGGCATTTTCCTGAATTGAAACAAAAATATTAATTAAGTGAATCGCAGTCTGGTAACAGACTGCATTTACTCAATTACACTGTGTTTTAATTCTTGATAATAAAATTCAATTATAATTAATCTTTCTAATAAGATTATTTCATATTATACATTTAGAATTATATTAATATCAATGATGAAATAGGTGTCTGTCATAATATGCATGAATATAAATAAACAAAGCAACCAACAGAATTAACTTATCTTTAGCTGATCATTATCTTGATTAATCGTAAATCAATTTGCCTATTTGAAATAAAGTCAGAGTTGATTCCCTGCATATTTCAACCGAACTTATATTTTTTCAATGAAAAACAAACTCTTATTAAGTAAATTATTAATTAAATATGAGATTCAGCAACTGAATAAAGCCATCTAAGTTATCAAATTCGTTATAATTATATTGAGAAATTTTTTCTTTTCATTACTATTGAGATTATGAACGATTAACTTAAACCATTAAATTAATCCGTTCATTTTCAAAGAACCAAGAAAAATTTCTGTTAATTAAGTTACAACCTATAATTGAATTAGTAACATATTGTTATTAATTTATAAATTATATATTTGGGATTATTTAGGTGCATCCAATGATAAGTAAGGAAACATTTGAGGTCTTCCCCTCTGTTGATATTGTTGACGGCATAGCGATGACATCGAATTCTGCGATTCGATTAACCCGTGGTGAAAGTTCAACATTACGGAGACCTTTAGGTACCCCGGTAGAGGTCGCTCTGGCCTGGCAAAATGCCGGGGCGAAATGGATACATGTTGTTGATCTTGATGCTGCATCAGGGCGAGGCTCAAACAGCCATTTGATTGCTGATGTTATCGCCGCAGTTGATATTCATGTCCAGGTCTGTGGTGGGATCAGAGACGAAGCGATTTTGAGCAAAATATTAGCAACCGGATGCCAGAGAGTTAATTTGGGAACCGCGGCACTAGAAAAACCAGATTGGTGTGCCCGTGCTATTGCAGAACATGGCGATAAAATCGCAATTGCTCTGGATGTAAGAAGCACATCAGAAGGTTATCAACTGGCAACCCACGGATGGAATGTAAACAATGGCAATCTCTGGGATGTACTTGAACGCCTTGATAAACAAGGTTGTCAGCGCTACGTCGTGACCGATGTTGAGCGGGGCGGTATGATGAGTTCACCAAACTTCACCCTATTACGTGAAGTCTGTGCGCAAACTTCATCACCAGTGATTGCTGGCGGCGGGGTATCAAGCATAGATGATCTGCGTGCTTTGGCGGACATGTATACTCTCGGTGTTGAAGGTGCAATTCTTGGTCAGGCTTTACATATCGGTAAAGTTTCTCTTGAAGATGCCCTTGCCGCAACGCAATCGCCGAGGAGTTGAATATGTCCGGGACGTTCTCTTTATCTCCTGATTTGGATCTGCGCGCTATTGGTTTATTGGGTGAGTTACGCGGCATACCTGAAGCAGGCTATTTAGCGAAAGAAGTAGTATCGCTTCCGGGCTTACTTACAGAGATATCGGAATTCGTCGGTTCCCGCGGCGTTGCCTATTACGAACAAAAATCTTGCCGGGAGCTATTGGCTACAGCGAAAGATTACGCGGAGCACATCACTCAACTCCAATGTACAGATGAGCTGTGCGCCACACCATCAAAATATATATTAGCCGATCATATCCTGGCAAAGTTGCTCAGAGTTATTGATAGCTTATTAAGCTCTCCGCAGATTGTTAACGAAGATATCGTGCCGTTCATTGATGGGATCAAACAGTGCTCTAAAGTCGTCAGCTCAACACTGACAGGCACAGCATTCACTTTTTCACCCTCTTCAATCCGTGACCTGAAATTGCCGTTTTCTTCGGAACACAAAGTGCCCAGACCGTATATTGAAGGGGATAATCACCTGTTAACCTTAGCCGCGGCACAAATTGATGCATGCCCAAACTCCCCGGTTGTTGGCATTATGTTGGGAGGCGCGGCGGCAGCGGCAGTAACCGCGGCAGCATGGGGCAGCGATTTAAATTTAGTGAAAGTTTCACGCTACGACGATGCATCTAATAAGAGCAATCGTCTGTGGGGACATGACATTCCGTCTGGGCAAACAGTGACGATTATTGATGATAATTGTGGAACAGGCGATACCTTACGTCAGGCGATCAACCTGGTGATAGCGGAAACCGGGCAACGTCCGAAAGCACGAGCCGTCGAACTGCACTGGGAAAAACTATTACGTACCCGTACTTATGGGCATCCTGATCGTGTATTCAGCCCGGAAACTTTAGATGTATTGACACCTTGGTGTTTCAGACATCATCGGGTACTAAACAGTTTGGTTAACCAGCTCTTAACTGATGGTAAATACGCTCATACAACCACTGCGGATTGGGTCGCCTATTCATACAGTTTGTTATCTGTCCTTCATGACACCCTGGCAGACTCAACATGGGCAACAAAATTATTGCGTTTTCTATCAAATCTGAAATCACAAACAGCGTTGAATTGTGAGCAGCTAATAGATGCATTTAAGACTCTGGCACATCAATGCCCTGAATGTTCTGCTCGGAAAATTAATTTAGAAAAGGGAAATAATTGATTATGGCAACAGCACATATTATTTGGGATTGGAATGGAACATTGCTTAATGATGTCAATGTCTCATTAAGTGCAACCAATTTTGCACTCGCAGAAATTGGTATTGAACCTCTGACCTTAGAACAATATCGGGAATATTATTGTGTTCCAGTGCAAATTTTCTATAAACAAGTGATTGGACGTGAACCATCATCTTCTGAATGGTCAGTGATCGGGAAGACGTTTAATTTCCATTATCGGCCAGGGATTCAGAAAGCCAGTTTAACTCAAGGCGTGAGCCAGCTCCTTGCTTCCCGGTATCAAACAGGGGCAACTCAATCATTATGTTCATTGATGCAACATGATGAGTTAGTACCTATGCTCGATAATCATGGTATTGGCAAATTCTTTACCCAGGTAGATGGAAGAAATACGCCACTGTTAACAACCGGCAAATCAGAGCAATTGGCGGGTCATCTAAAAAAACTCAATGTTTCTCCTGAACAAAGTGTGGTTATTGGTGACGCTACTGATGACGCAATTGCGGCATTAGCGACAGGTACCCATGCCATTCTTTATACCGGGGGAACCCACAGCCGTATAAGTCTTGAAACCGCAGGTGTTCCCGTTGTTGATACCTTAAGCGAAGCACTATTAATAGCAGATTCTCTGGTATATAAACAGTAAAAAGGAATTTATTAAAAATAACTGTCCAAAATAACCATAATAAGAAGAAATCTGTTTGGTCATTTAAAAACAAATGATTAATAACAACATATGAATAGCCATTTAACACACCAAGTTAAAATGGGCCACTTCATATTTTTCAAATAAATGATTAAAGATAAAGTTTAACTATTATCTATGCTAACCTCATAAATAAAAGGAATAAATTTATGTTAATTTCTGTCGTTGGGCTACAATTCGGAGATGAAGGAAAAGGGAAATTTGTTGACTATTTATCTGTTAACACAAATAACATCGCCAGATTTAATGGCGGAGCAAATGCCGGCCACAGTGTACAATGTGGGAACATAAGAGGATCATTTTCCCAATTACCCTCATCACTGAATGAAAAAAATTTGTATATATGTCAAGGAGCTTTAATCAGCTTGCCGATACTCATTAGAGAGATTGATTTTATACAAAAAGAAAACATTAACTCTAATATATTTATCGACCCCCGATGCCATATCGTTTTACCATTACATG
>NZ_JAJAFX010000044.1:0-40857 GCF_025384845.1 Photorhabdus temperata
CTCTGCCTGGCCTCACACGTTTTGTCAGCGTTGTGTCGGTCAGTGGTGGCGCATTATAGGGAGTTCTTCGGCGCTGGCAAGCGTTTAATTACAAAAAGAATCCGATCGCTCACCAATTAAGCTAAAACAGTGCTGAATTGCGATTCCTTGCACAAAATGGCAAAAAAAGAGG
This sequence comes from Photorhabdus temperata, assembly GCF_025384845.1. NCBI lineage: Bacteria > Pseudomonadati > Pseudomonadota > Gammaproteobacteria > Enterobacterales > Morganellaceae > Photorhabdus > Photorhabdus temperata. The sequence continues at coordinate 173 of NZ_JAJAFX010000044.1, forward strand.
CAGTTTCCTACCTCTTTATTATCTTCAGTTAATATCAAAGTTATTGTTTTGCCACTATATGGCTATTTTCCACATCCAGAGTAACTGGTTTTCCTGGTAATAACTGACCAGAAAGTATCTTTTGAGCTAATGGGTTTTCGATTTCCTGCTGGATAGCGCGTTTCAATGGTCGTGCGCCATACACAGGATCGAACCCAGCCTCTCCTAGCATTTCCAACGCCTGCTGAGTAATAGTAACCTGATAGCCACGCTCTTCCAGACGTTTGTACAAACGTTGCAATTGAATATCTGCAATTGCTGACAAATGCCGACGTCCTAATGGATGGAACACAACAACCTCATCAATACGGTTAATAAACTCTGGTCTGAAATGATAGCTAACAGTTTCCATCACCATATCTTTCATTTCGCCATAATTTAGGTTACCAAAACGCTCTTGAATCATGTCTGAACCCAGGTTAGAAGTCATTATCACAACCGTGTTACGGAAATCGACAGTACGACCTTGCCCATCAGTCAATCGACCATCATCCAGCACCTGTAACAAAATGTTAAAAACATCCGAATGCGCTTTTTCCACCTCATCAAGCAAAATAACAGAGTAAGGCCGACGACGAACAGCCTCTGTCAAATAACCGCCTTCTTCGTAACCGACATATCCTGGAGGCGCTCCCACCAGCCGTGATACTGCATGCTTTTCCATAAATTCAGACATATCGATACGCACCATTGCATCATCCCTGTCAAACAGGAAATTAGCCAAAGCTTTGCATAACTCAGTTTTACCCACTCCGGTTGGGCCAAGGAACAAGAATGAACCAATCGGACGATTTGGATCAGATAATCCAGCCCGATTGCGGCGAATCGCATTGGATACCGCATCTACCGCTTCATCCTGACCAATAACTCGTTTGTGCAATTCTTGTTCCATACGCAGCAGCTTGTCTTTTTCACTCTCAAGCATTCTGGAAACCGGAATACCTGTCCAACGAGCAAGAATTTCAGCAATTTCCGCATCGGTCACTTTGTTACGGAGCAGTTTCATAGGCTTACCTTCAGCTTGTGTGGCTGCGGCAAGCTGTTTCTCCAGCCCAGGTATTTTCCCATACTGAATTTCAGACATCTTCGCTAAATCACCACTACGGCGAGCTTGTTCCAGACTGATACGGGCATTTTCCAGTTCTGCTTTTATATTCTGAGTACCAGTAAGTTCAGCTTTCTCAGCTTTCCATTCTTCTTCTAGTTCAGAATATTCACGTTCTTTCTCAATCAGCTCTTCATTGAGCATTTCAAGCCGTTTTTTACTGGCATCATCAGATTCTTTTCTCAGTGCCTGCTGTTCCAGCTTTAATTGAATAACCCGACGTTCCAAACGGTCCAGCGTTTCAGGTTTTGAGTCCATTTGCATACGTAGACTGGCACCAGCTTCATCAATCAGGTCGATAGCTTTGTCCGGCAACATACGATCTGAGATATAACGATGAGATAAAGTTGCTGCCGCGACAATCGCAGGGTCTGTAATCTGTACATGATGATGTAGTTCATAACGTTCTTTCAGACCACGCAAAATAGCGATGGTATCTTCTACTGAAGGTTCTGCAACGTAGACTTTTTGGAAACGACGTTCCAGTGCCGCATCTTTTTCAATATATTGGCGATATTCATCCAATGTAGTTGCGCCTACACAATGAAGTTCACCGCGGGCCAGAGCAGGTTTCAGCATGTTACCGGCATCCATTGCCCCCTCAGCTTTACCTGCACCAACCATAGTGTGCAATTCGTCAATAAACAGAATGATACTGCCTTCCTGTTTAGAAAGATCATTCAGCACACCTTTCAATCGCTCTTCGAATTCACCACGATATTTAGCTCCTGCTAGCAATGCCCCCATATCCAGAGAAAGAACCCGCTTATTTTTCAGTCCTTCAGGAACTTCTCCATTAATAATTCGTTGAGCAAGCCCTTCGACAATGGCCGTTTTACCGACCCCAGGTTCACCAATCAAGACAGGATTATTTTTGGTACGGCGTTGCAATACTTGAATAGTGCGGCGAATTTCTTCATCACGGCCAATCACCGGATCAAGTTTGCCTTGTTCAGCACGTTCAGTCAGATCAATGGTATATTTCTTAAGAGCTTGACGTTGATCTTCCGCGCCCTGGTCATTAATTTTCTCACCACCACGCATTTGTTCTATTGCCTTAGTGACTTTTTCTTTTGTTGCTCCGACAGTTTTCAATATGTCACTCAATGTGCCACGCTCTTCCAGCGCTGCCAGAACAAATAATTCTGAGGAAATAAAATTATCCCCCGCTTTTTGTGCTAGTTTGTCGCACAAATTTAAATGACGAATTAAGTCATTAGATGGTTGCACATCACCACCAACACCCTGTACCCGCGGCAAACGTTCTAAAGCCTGCTCAATCTGGTTACTGAAACGACCGGCATCGATTCCAACTAATGTTAATAACGGACGAACAGAGCCACCTTCTTGTTTTAACAGTGAGCTCATCAAATGAATTGGTTCGATGAATTGATTATCATGTCCCAGCGCAAAGGACTGGGCATCAGCGAGAGCAAGCTGGAATTTATTAGTAAGACGATCCAGACGCATAACACCTCCAATACTGATTTCAGAATTTTGCTACTGGAGATTAAATGAGGCCATTCCTCAAATATTCAAGGTGATTCTGAAAAGCAAATTGTGAGGCATTCTCTTATGCGCCAGTGGATCGCCCTATGGGATAGGTTATATCAGCCAGATTAAAGTTGCCATACGTCCAGTGATCCCATCACGACGATAAGAGAAAAATTTCTCTTTATTACTGACAGTACACTCAATCCCGCCAAAAATCGCTTTTACACCAACAGATTGCAATTTTAATTTTGCCAGCAAATATATATCTGCTAAATATTTCTCACCAAAAGGCATAAAAGCTTTATTTAGATCAGAATCCTGTGCAATGAACGCTTCCATAACTTCACTGCCAACTTCAAATGCTTTCGCGCCAATTGCCGGTCCTAACCAAGCTTGAATCTGATCAGGCTTAGTTTTAAATTGAGCAACCGTATTCTCTAATACTCCAGCGCATAGACCACGCCAACCAGCATGAGCGGCTGCAACCTCATCACCAGCAGAACTACAAAACAGTACAGGCAGGCAATCTGCTGTCATCACAGCGCAAACCTGCTCGGGAATGTTGGTGTAAACAGCATCAGCTTTATTATCTTCCATTGGCTGACCATCAAGCCTTACAACACGAGTGCCATGAACCTGTTCTAACCAGGCCGGTTGTTGAGGCAATTCTGCCACTTTAGCCAGAATATGCCTGTTTTTTTCAACCACATCAGGCTCATCGCCAACATGCTTACCAAGATTCAGACTATCATAAGGTGACAAACTGATTCCCCCCAAACGGGTGGAACTACAGGCTTTTACTGTCGGCGGTTGTAGCCAGTTTGGAAAAATAAGCGGCGTCATTTACCAATCCATTTCGTCTTTAAATGCTTCTGCATCTGCTTTTAATGCATTAATCAGAATAACCATATCTTCAGGTAAGTTAGCATGCCATTCCATTTCAATTCCGGTAATCGGATGATAAAGACGTAGCATTGTGGCGTGCAATGCCTGACGATCAAAGTTACGCATCACATCGCGGAATTCATCGGAAGCGCCTTTCAAAGGACGAGGACGACCACCATACAGCGGATCTCCCACCAACGAGTGACTAATATGGGCCATGTGGACACGTATCTGATGCGTTCTACCTGTTTCCAACCGCAAACGCAAACGGGTATGCGCCCTGAAATGCTCCATCACCCGATAGCGGGTAATCGCAGGTTTTCCCATCGGATGTACTGCCATATGTGTGCGTTTTGTCGGGTGACGCGAAATAGGCTCTTCAACTATTCCACCAGCAGTCATACGGCCTGTCGCTACAGCTTCATACTCGCGGGTAATTTCGCGCAGTTGGAGTGATTCCACTAAACGGGTTTGAGCAGGAACAGTTTTAGCAATGACCATAAGCCCTGTCGTATCTTTATCAAGGCGGTGAACAATGCCCGCCCGGGGAACATCGGCTATTTCAGGGTAACGATATAACAGAGCATTTAATACCGTACCGTCTGGATTTCCCGCACCTGGATGAACAACCAAATTACGTGGCTTATTTATTACCAGAATATCATCATCTTCATAGACAATATCTAACGGAATATTCTGAGGTTCCCAACGTGCATCTTCCTCAATGATGGCATCAATTGAGATTTCTTCACCTCCAAGCATTTTTTCTTTTGGCTTATTGATTAATTTGCCATTAACCTGAACTCTGTCATCCAAGATCCAATCTTTTATGCGTGATCTTGAATAATCAGGGAACAATTCGGCCAAAGCCTGATCTAAACGTTGACCGAGCTGAGAATCGGCGACTGTTGTATTAAGTCGTATTTGTTGTGCCATATATTGTTTCTACACTTACGTTGAGTTTTGACGGCAGAGCCGTTTAATTTAATATAGTGTGCTATTGTAACTCGATCTTTTGCCGGGAGCTTCATGGATAGTCTCCCAGAAAAACACTCAGAGGATAATCAACACGTGATGATACGCATAAAACATCTGGTGGCAGCAGCCACATTGAGCCTGGTACTTGCCGGGTGCTCTGGTAGTAAAAATGCTGTCCCAGACAGCCCACCTTCAGAAATTTACTCCGCTAGTCAGAAAAAGCTGCAAAACGGTGACTATAAACCTGCGATCTCGCAATTGGAAACCCTCGATAACCGCTATCCATTTGGCCCTTATTCACAGCAAGTACAACTTGATCTGATTTATGCTTATTATAAATCCTCTGACTTGGCAATGGCATTAGCTTCCATTGACCGCTTCATGCGCCTAAACCCAACTCACCCCAACATCGATTATGTTCTGTATATGCGTGGATTAACCTCACAAACATTGGATAACAGCGCACTGCAAAGTTTCTTCGGCATTGACCGCTCAGATCGTGACCCTGAACATGCCAGGGCATCATTCAGGGATTTTAGCCAATTAGTACGTTATTATCCTAACAGCCTATATGCTGCCGATGCCAGTAAACGTTTAGTGTCCATCAAAGAGCGCCTAGCGAAATATGAACTTTCTGTTGTGGAATATTATAACAAACGCGGCGCTTATGTTGCGGTGGTAAATCGAACGGAACAAATGCTGCAAGATTATCCTGACACACAGTCAACCCTGAAAGCACTACCTTATATGGAAAAGGCTTATGCTCGTTTGGGTGTAACGGCACAGGCAGATAAAGTAGCAAAACTTATTGCTGCTAATCCAGCATAAAGAAACAGACAAAATAAAGCAGCAGTTCCGGCTGCTGTTTTATTTTTTACTTAAGAGAACACAAAAAAGGGCTGTTTATCAAGAGGGTTAATAAAGACTCAACTTATCAATAATGTCTCATAAACTTTCATTCCGCAATAGATATTCTTCGTATTTTTATCGCTAATCACAATTACTTCAACTACTTGCCACACATCCGACTAAAGGTGATTTAGATCACGTTTTCTATGAAAAAGAAATGTATGCTGAAATTATTGAAGGTGGATAATCAATAATGAGAGGTAACTATATGATAGTGAACATTACCAGCAAACAAATGGAGATTACCCCGGCAATTCGCAACCACGTAGAAAACCGTCTGAGTAAACTGAATAAATGGCAAGTAAACCTGATAAATCCTCATATTATTCTATCAAAAGGCCCTCAGGTTTTTATGGCTGATGCAACCATCAGTATACCAAATGGTACGCTAGTTGCGGGTGCAAAGCATGAAGATATGTATGTTGCCATCAATGAATTGTTAGCAAAATTGGAACGTCAGTTGAATAAAGTACAACATAAAGGAGAAGCACGCCGTACTTATAACAGTGTTAAAGAATCAAACCTTGATCCAGAAACACAACAATAAAATAACTATGGCTTGTCTCTAACGCGTCCGATTTGGGCGCGTTTTTTTATTGACAGAAACAACAACATAAGGTTAATTAGGGTACATTGTCTATACGGGCTGTGAATATGATGAATACAAACCTGTTTTTCTTCTCCTTCTTTTTTACCTTCCCCTAAGGGGAGGCTTTCGTCCTTGAAGAAAGAACCAGAAGACGAACAGCAAGCCTCCCAATTGGGAGGCTTTTTTCTGTCCACTACAAACATATTATTGTCAGAATATGAATAACCAATTAGGAACTCATTATGGATCAAAACAATTTGCTGAAAATACGGAAAAAAGTCAGCGAACTTGATTTAAAGTTACTGATTTTACTGGCAGAACGACGCCAATTAGCCTCTGATATCGCACAAACTAAATTACAGAATAATCGTCCCATCAGAGACAAAGATCGTGAACGGGAACTATTGGATGTTCTAATTAAAAAAGGGAAAGGCCACGGGCTTGATGGCTTCTATATCACCCGTCTGTTTCAAACGATCATCGAAGATTCAGTCCTCACTCAGCAAGCATTATTACAGCAACACCTCAATCAAACACCCTACGATTCAGCTCGTATTGCGTTCCTTGGTCCTCGTGGTTCCTATTCTCATATCGCAGCCCGCCAATATGCAGCACGTCATTTTGATCAATTGATTGAATGCAGTTGCCATAAGTTCCAGGATATCTTCCCCTTGGTTGAAACGGGACAAGCTGATTACGGAATATTACCAATTGAGAACACCAGTTCTGGCTCTATCAATGATGTTTATGACTTATTGCAACATACCAGTTTGTCAATTGTAGGAGAAATAACAATTCCCATTAACCATTGCCTGCTAGTTGCAAGAAATACAGAATTATCACAGATCAAAACGGTTTACAGTCACCCACAACCATTCCAACAATGCAATCAATATATTAATCAATTCCCGCATTGGAAAATTAAATATTGCGAAAGCACCGCCGCAGCTATGCAAAAAGTCGCTGAACAGAACTCACCAGAAATTGCAGCTTTAGGCAGTGAAGCCGGTGGTGCGCTTTATCAGTTACAAGTCCTGGAACAAAATCTGGCAAATCAATCACATAATATTACCCGTTTTATTATCGTTGCCCGTCAGCCTATCGAGGTTTCAGAACAGGTACCATCCAAAACGACATTTATTATGGCTACTGGGCAACAAGCGGGAGCGTTAGTAGATGCACTTATGGTGCTAAAAGAACGTAATATCATTATGAGTAAACTGGAATCTCGCCCGATTAGTGGAAATCCGTGGGAAGAGATGTTTTATATTGATGTCCAAGCTAATATTCGTTCAATCAATATGCAACATGCCCTGAAAGCATTAGCGGAAATTACTCATTCATTAAAAGTATTGGGATGTTACCCAACAGAAAGTGTAGTTCCAGTCAGTCCATCCTGATTAAAAAGAACCGGATATTTCGATATCCGGTTCTTTTTAATTATTGACGACTATCATTCGCTTGTTGAAGCAATACTCTGCTCTCTTTCATAAAGTGAAGCGCATAATCACCAAACCATTCACTAACATCTTTAAAACTGCTGATAAAAGCCTGTTTATCCTGGTTTTCCAGTAACTCAAGTGCTTGCCCAAAACTTTGGTGATAACGACGTATAAGATCAATATTCTCTGGCGATGACATAATAATATCAGCGTAAAGCTGAGGATCTTGCGCAAACAATCGCCCTACCATAATCAGTTCCAAGCGGTAAATTGGTGAGGATATTGATAATAATTGTTGTAAATCAGTATCTTCCTGTGCGAGATATTGCCCATAAGCGAACGTCGTGAAGTGGCGTAACGCCTGGATAAAACTCATATTTTTATCATGCTGTTCAGCATCCATCTGATGCAGGCAAGCCCCCCAAATCAGCAGCTGTTCCAAAAACCACTGATAAGCTTCCTCCTGGCGTCCGTCACAGTAAACAACAACCTGTTTTGCCAAGCTGCCTACATCCGGCCCAAACATAGGATGTAGCCCCAGTACTGGTCCTTTGTGCACATCAAGCATAGCCTGTAATGGTTTCTGTTTGATAGATGCCAAATCCACCAAAATACAATGATCAGGTAATGGTGGTAAACGGCAAATAACCTCTTCTGTCAGATGAATAGGTACACTGATAATGACCATACCCGCACCAGTCAAAATCTGCTCTGCATCAGGCCAATCTTGTGATTCCAGATTTTTAACTTCATAACCAGACAAAGTTAGCAGGCGACCAAACAGTCTCCCCATTTTACCCAAGCCACCAACAATGACTATTGAGCCCAATTGAGGGCAAAGAGTTTTAAACCCTTTGTCATTTTCGCTGGTATAAGACTCCCGCATAATGCGACGCAGAATATCTTCAATTAAATCCGGTGGAACACCAAAATCTTCAGCTTCCTGCCGACGTGAAGCAAGCATCGCCGTTTCTCTGTCAGGCGCATAAATTGGCAACCCATTTTGGCTTTTTACCTCTCCGACCTCTGCAACTAATTCCAATCGCTTTGCCAGTAAATCCAGCAAAGCTTTATCCACTTCATCAATCTTGTCCCGCAATTGAGATAATTCAGTTACCATACTTATTATCCTGCTTTTTTCAATATCGTAATTCTTTGCGACAATTGCGGACTGATTTGCTGATGCAATTTTCTCAGAACCGCTTCTGTAGTCTGCCAACTAATACAAGCGTCGGTCACTGAAACACCATATTTCATTTCACTACGAGGTTGCTCAGAAGATTGGTTACCTTCATTAATATGGCTCTCCAACATAATCCCAGTGATAGATTGGTTACCCGAAATAATCTGCTCTGCTACAGAATCTACAACCTCGCTTTGGCGACGAAAGTCTTTATTAGAGTTACCATGGCTGCAATCAATCATCAAGGAAGGCAATAATCCAGACTTCATCATCTGCTGTTCACATTCCATTACATGTTCGGCGCTGTAATTAGGTGTTTTACCCCCACGTAAAATAATGTGTCCATTCGGATTCCCTTGTGTTTGTAACAAACATACCTGCCCTGACTGATTTATTCCCATAAAACGATGAGGCATAGCGGCTGCACGCATCGCATTAATTGCCGTACTCAAGCTACCATCAGTCCCATTTTTGAAACCAACCGGCATAGACAGACCTGAAGCCATTTCCCGGTGCGTCTGAGATTCTGTCGTTCTGGCGCCAATTGCCGACCAACTAAACAAATCGCCTAAATACTGTGGACTATTCGGATCTAAAGCCTCTGTTGCAAGAGGTAATCCCATTTTAACCAAGCTAATTAGTAAACGACGGGCAATATGCAAACCCGCTTCCACATCAAATGAGCCATCCATGAACGGATCGTTAATAAGACCTTTCCAACCCACTGTTGTACGAGGTTTTTCAAAATAGACACGCATTACGATGTACAGACTGTCACTTAATTCAGAAGAAAGTACCGCCAAACGATGAGCATAATCCAGAGCTGCATCCACGTCATGAATAGAGCAAGGGCCACATACGACCAGCAAACGGGGATCACGACGCTGAATAATATCAGCAATTATTTTACGTGCATTTGCAATAGCATGCAGATCATTACCACTGAGTGGATATTGTTGTTTTAGTTCTGCCGGAGTTATAAGAATTTGTTCACCACTGATGTGAACGTTATTAAGTACATCTTTTTGCATGAACATTTCGGCTTTCTCCTCAAATCGTCATTCTGTGTTAATTTATTTTTATGTATTTGACCAATAACATATCATGCATCGTAAAGAATACAATCCAAATGTGTAAATAAAATATAAATAATGTAAATATTTATTTACATATATGAAGTTTTAATCCAAATTATAAATATATCCAGATAGTTACTAATGATATTAAAATTATCCCAAACAAAAACACATTAGAAATAATTATTGTTTTTAAATAAAGATTAATATTAAAACACAAGAATTAATATTTTATTATTATTGATTTTGTATATTTACATTTAAAATCATTAAGTAAAAACAAAATATTCATCCCGTTTTTATTATTGAAAACAAATAACATTAACAATCGTATTTTATATTTCAGTTAAATTATCTCAATTTATTTATATGAAATTAATGAATCATGCTAATAAAATATTAAGTTATTTCAAACTCACTACTTCCACTAAATTATTAAAGAAATTTATGATAATACTATAGCCAGCGATATTAAAGTGACTATATAAGGTCATACCATCTGACATATCTAATTTTTCCAACAAATGAATTCTATCTTCACGTCCAAAAATCATTCGCCCTAACGGAACGATACTATTACATAATACTTCCACAGGAATTGTTAAAAATATAAAAAAGAGGCCAGCAATTGCTGGCCTCTTCAACGATAACTTTCGGATGTAACGAAAGCGTATTATTTGCTGTTCAAACGCTCTTTAATACGAGCAGCTTTACCAGAACGCTCACGCAGATAGTACAATTTAGCTCTACGAACAGCACCACGACGTTTAACGCTAATGCTGTCTACGACTGGGGAGTGAGTTTGGAATACACGCTCAACACCTTCGCCGTTAGAAATCTTGCGAACAGTGAATGCAGAGTGCAGACCGCGGTTACGAATAGCGATAACCACGCCCTCGAATGCCTGCAGACGTTTCTTCGAACCTTCTACGACCCATACCTTAACTTCCACGGTGTCACCCGGACGGAATGAAGGTACGTCTTGCTTCATCTGCTCTTGTTCAAGTTGTTTAATAATGTTGCTCATAATAATTCTCTTACCCTAGGTAAACTGATATATCAAAGACATTCATTCCCTTCAGGGAATATGTCTGGATTAATTCGTTGCTTCAGTTAGATGTTCCCGTTGGAACTCTGTCAGCAATATCCTTTGCTCGTCAGTCAGAGCTAGGTTTTCCAGAAGTTCAGGTCTTCTAAGCCAGGTCCGGCCAAGCGATTGTTTCATACGCCAGCGATTAATTTCAGCATGATTCCCCGATAACAGAACGGGTGGAACTTCCATGCCATCTAATACCTCCGGGCGGGTATAGTGCGGACAATCCAGCAATCCATCAGCAAAAGAGTCTTCTTCAGCCGATGCCTGATGCCCCAGAACTCCCGGAATAAACCGGGAAACAGAGTCAATCATGGTCATTGCAGGAATTTCACCACCACTGAGCACGTAATCACCGATAGACCATTCTTCGTCAATCTCAGTTTGAATAACCCGCTCATCTATCCCTTCATAGCGGCCACAAATCAGAATCAGTTTCTCATTTGTTGCCAGCTCACAAACTCCTTGTTGATTGAGTTTGCGCCCCTGAGGTGAAAGATAAATCACCTTTGCATCTTCGCCTGCCGCAGTTTTTGCTGCATGAATAGCTTCCCGTAAAGGCTGAACCATCATCAACATGCCTGGACCACCGCCGTAAGGCCGATCGTCAACAGTACGATGCCGGTCGTAGGTAAAATCCCGTGGATTCCAGCATTCAATACTTAACAGGCCATTTTTTACTGCCCGGCCAGTTACCCCATAATCGGTTATTGCGCGGAACATTTCAGGAAACAGGCTAATAACCCCAATCCACATTACAGCGTCCCACTCATTTAAACCGTTTATAACCGGAGTTTAAAAACCAGGATCCCAATCTACTTCAATAGTTTTAGTAGCGAGATCGACTTTCTTGATAACCTGCCCATCAAGAAACGGAATCAGCCGTTCCTTGACACCGAATGCATCTTTCAGGTTTGCTTTAACTACCATTACATCATTAGAACCGGTTTCCATCATGTCATTGACAGTACCCAGGCTATAACCTGTTGTGCTTACTACCTGACAACCCATCAGGTCTCTCCAGTAGTAATCACCGGCATCCAGCTCCGGCAGTTGCGCTGAATCTACGGTAATTTCGCAATTAATCAGTAAACTCGCAGCATCCCGATCATCAATACCCTTAATCTTGACGATCATATCCTGATTGTGGTGTTTCCAGGCTTCCAGTTCGATGTGTTGCCACTGACCTGCCCGTTGGATAAACCACGGTTGATACTCAAAAATGTCTTCGGCATGTTCGGTGGAAGAAAAAACTCTGAGCCAACCACGAATACCATAAGTTGAACCCAGCTTTCCCAATACAATTGGACTCACAGGAAGTTCAAGGCTGGTTTGCTTGCTCATAGTTACCACCGCGACAGATTAAGCTGCTTTTTTAGCGTCTTTGATCAGTGAAGAAACACGATCAGACACAGTTGCACCCAGACCCACCCAATGTTCAATGCGGTCCAGATCTAAACGCAGTACTTCTGCTTTCCCTGTTGCGATAGGGTTGAAGAAGCCAACGCGCTCAATAAAGCGACCATCACGCGGGTTGCGGCTATCGGTCACGACTACTTGATAAAACGGACGCTTTTTTGCGCCGCCACGAGCTAAACGAATTGTTACCATAACATCCTCATTAGTTAACAAAACAACCAGACTCCATCGAGGAATGAAGTCCGGCTGTCAGATAAAAAGCCCGAAAAGTTTACTCACTTTGGCGCAAAAAGCAATCCAAAGTGGATATTCTTCGAGACTTTATCAATTAACGGCCCATAAATCCGGGTGGCATCATGCCTTTCATGCCACGCATCATTTTCGCCAGACCGCCTTTCTTCATTTTCTTCATCATGCGCTGCATTTCATCGAATTGTTTAAGCAGGCGGTTAACATCCTGAACCTGGGTACCGGAACCACTGGCAATACGGCGTTTACGGGAGCCTTTGATAATTTCTGGTTTTTCCCGCTCCTTACGCGTCATGGAATTTATAATAGCTTCCATTTTCACCAGCACTTTATCATCCATCTGGGATTTTACCGCATCAGGCACCTGAGACATCCCCGGCATTTTGCTTAACATACTCGCCATACCGCCCATATTGCGCATCTGCTTAAGCTGGTCCAGAAAGTCATTTAAATCAAAGCCGTCACCTTTTTTCAGTTTAGAAGCCAGCTTTTCTGCCTGGGTACGATCGACTTTACTTTCAAGCTCTTCAATCAGGGAAAGAACATCTCCCATCCCAAGAATTCGAGAGGCGATACGATCTGGGTGGAAAGGCTCCAGTGCATCAGTTTTTTCACCAACACCCAGGAATTTGATTGGCTTACCGGTGATATGGCGAATAGACAGAGCCGCACCGCCACGAGCATCACCATCGACTTTAGTCAACACCACACCCGTCAATGGCAATGCTTCATTGAAAGCTTTTGCTGTATTCGCAGCATCCTGCCCCGTCATAGCATCAACAACAAACAGGGTTTCCACTGGATTAATAGCTTCATGAACCTGTTTGATTTCATCCATCATGGCTTCGTCAACATGCAGACGACCAGCAGTATCCACCAACAGCACATCATAGAATTTCAACTTGGCGTGCTGTACAGCTTTAGTCACGATATCGACCGGTTTTTCCTGAGCATCAGAAGGGTAGAAATCAATACCGACTGCCTGCGCCAACGTTTCAAGCTGTTTGATCGCAGCTGGACGATAGACGTCAGCAGATACCACTAAAACTTTTTTCTTTTGTTTTCCTTTCAGAAAATTACCCAGTTTAGCAACGCTGGTCGTTTTACCTGCACCTTGCAAACCTGCCATCAATACGACAGCCGGAGGCTGAGTAGAGAGATTCAGTTCACTGTTAACCTCTCCCATCGCCTTAACCAGTTCATTCTGAACAATTTTGACAAATTCCTGTCCTGGGGTAAGGCTTTTGTTAACTTCGTGACCTACCGCGCTCTCTTTCACGCACGAAATAAAGTCACGCACTACAGGCAATGCGACGTCAGCCTCAAGTAAAGCCATGCGAACTTCGCGCAGTGTCTCTTTAATATTGTCTTCGGTCAGTCGCCCACGGCCACTGATATTGCGCAATGTGCGCGATAGTCTGTCGGTTAAATTATCAAACATTATCTCTGCTCAATTTTTAAAAATGGGCTACCTGTAAGCGTATTATGAAAATTATAACACGATGATAAAGGGATCTCTGCACAGAGATTCGCACGGATGATTAACAACGGTTGGAGGCTACCCTTGCTGGCGCTATACTTAAGCTTTAATTCACCTGAAATTATTGCTAAAACGACTAACGCTATGCCAGTATTCTCTATAATTGCTTTATTCGCTTATTTACTCAGCCTGGTACTGATTATTCCCGGCTTACTGCGAAAACCGAACGGATACCGCAGACTGGCATTGCTTTCAGCGATTGTCGCTTTAATTTGTCATGCCATTGCGCTTAAATACCAGATCTTTCACGTCAGCAGTGGGCAAAATCTCACACTCTTGAACCTGGGTTCTATTGTCAGCTTACTTATCTGTATCATAATGACAATTGTCGCTTCCCATGGCCGTGCCTGGTTCCTACTGCCGATTGTCTATAGTTTTGCCATGATAAATCTGGCATTAGCCAGCCTTATGCCCGGTGAATTCATTACTCATCTGGAAGCCAGCCTTGAATTATCTATTCATATTGGCTTGGCTCTGCTTGGCTATGCGACTTTGCTTATCGCTGCACTGTATGCTTTACAGCTTGGCTGGCTGGATCATCAGCTCAAAAATAAAAAACTGACTTTTACTCCGAATATGCCCCCACTGATGTTCACCGAACGCAAAATGTTTCATATCACTCAGGTTGGCGTAATATTACTGACTCTGACACTCTGCACCGGCATCCTCTATATGGATAATATTTTCAGTAAGGAGAATATCCATAAAGCAGTTCTTTCTATCATCGCATGGTTTGTCTACATTGTTTTATTATGGGGACACTACCATGATGGATGGCGTGGTAAACGAGTTATCTGGTTTAATCTGATTGGTGCATTTACCCTGACGCTTGCCTATTTTGGCAATCGATTATTGCAAGAAATCATGATTTATTAAAAACATGATGTCCAATCAGCATCAATATATGGAAGGAATTTTGCTTTGGAGCATGTCTCAACAAGCACATTAATTATTATTTTAATCATTATGCTTCTCGTTTCAGCGTACTTCTCCGCGTCTGAGACAGGTATGATGACACTGAACCGCTACCGCTTACGCCATCTGGCAAAGCAAGGAAGCCGCTCTGCACGCAGAGTTGAAGTATTGCTTCGTCATCCTGACCGGCTTATAAGCCTGATTCTTATCGGCAACAATTTGGTTAATATTCTAGCCTCAGCACTCGCTACCATCATTGGTATGCGCCTTTATGGTAATGCCGGGGTCGCTATCGCAACAGGTGTTCTAACTTTTATCGTGCTGATATTTTCTGAAGTTATGCCGAAGACTATAGCCGCTCTCTATCCTGAAAGAATCGCTTTTCCGAGCAGTTTCCTGCTGCGTCCATTACAAAAAATCATGATGCCGTTAGTTTGGCTGCTAAATAGAATTACCTTATTGTTAATGCGTTGCCTTGGCATCAAATACATTACTGGTCACAGTCATGCAATTAGTAAAGATGAACTACGCACTATTGTGAATGAATCAGATGCCAAGCTATCACGGCAAAATCAGGATATGCTGATTTCAATTTTAGACCTGGAAAAAGTCACCATCGGCGACATTATGGTCCCCCGTAATGAAATTGTTGGCATTGATATTAATGATGACTGGAAATCCATCATACGTCAGTTAACTCATTCACCTCATGGCCGGATCGTGCTTTATCGTGATTCACTTGATGATGCTATTGGTATGCTCCGTGTACGTGAAGCTTACCGATTGATGACGGAAAAAAAAGAGTTCACCAAAAGAAACCTGATTAAAGCAGCGGATAAAATTTACTATATCCCGATCAGCGCTCCACTTAATGTTCAATTAGTAAACTTCCAACGTAATAAGGAAAAAGCCGGGCTTATCGTTGATGAATACGGTGATATTCAAGGGCTGGTAGCTGTTGAAGATATCCTTGAAGAGATTGTCGGTGATTTTACAACATCAATGTCTCCATCTCTGGCTGAAGAAGTTTCCCCCCAAAGTGACGGTACTATTTTAGTTGACGGGACAGCCAACATCCGCGAATTAAATAAAGCTTTTGACTGGGCATTGCCTGTTGATGGACCACGAACGGTTAATGGTATGGTGCTTGAAGAGTTAGGAGAAATACCAGCACTGAACGTGCAAGTGCAAATTGGCAAATATAATTTTGAAGTGCTTTCTGTGAACGATAATGTTATCAAACAAGTTCGGGTCACGCCCATCAACCAACTTTCTGGACAAAAAGCACAAACAGCTTAAATGATCACTTAAGATCCATACCGTTGGAGGTATGTGCTACGCCCCAACGGTATATTCCTGCTAACATCTCATCGAAAAAATCCGAAATATCATCGCTGTTATAAACTATACATGCAATTCTGTTAGCTTTTCTTCTGGCAATGCCAGTTCATCATTCTTATTAACACGAACATCTGAATCAAGAATATGGCGGGCAATATCCTGAGCCTCTGTCAGTGAATGCATGTGATAAGTACCGCACTGATAAATATTTAGCTCTGGGATCTGACTCTGATCTTTCACTTTCAATACATCGGCCATTGCTGCTTTCCACGCGTCAGCTACACGTATTTCTGCTGGCGCACCAATCAGGCTCATATAAAAACCCGTTCGGCATCCCATTGGCGATATATCAACAATTTCAACACCATCACCATTGAGATGGTTACGCATAAAACCAGCAAACAAATGCTCTAGTGTATGAATACCCTTCTCAGGCATAACCTCTTTATTTGGCACACAGAAGCGTAAATCAAAAACTGTGATGGTGTCACCATGAGGCGTTTTCATGGTCTTAGCAACTCTTACAGCTGGTGCAGCCATACGGGTATGGTCAACAGTAAAACTATCTAGTAAAGGCATTTCTTCATCTCCACAAAAAATTCAGATTTTTTTACAAGCAAATGAAACCTTTTCATCTACTACCGGTCGTAAAGAATGAAAGACGCGCAATTATTATCATTCCTATTTTTCCAGAAGTTTTTATTTGGCCACTATTATTAGTGGCCATTTTCTTCTCTAGCATCCTGCCTGTTGTTTCAGATATTCATCAAAACTGATAGTATCTTCATATTCCAACGCGTCTTGTCGCTCCACTGAGGCCCTGCGTTCTATAGCGAACTGTTCATCGCTAATAACCTCATATTTTTCATTGACTAATTGCTGATGATATTTATCTGCCAATTCCAGCCCAAAGCCACCAATGCCCTGAGTCTTCATTTTTTCCAGCACACGAGCCGATAAAGTCAGTGATGAATCATCAAACATAGCAATCAATTCTTCGCAAACTTTCCGATATTGCGTACCAGAACAACTATCCAGTATTTCAGCAACCCGTTTCAAGTCATTGAATAATTCTTTGCCAACTTTAGCTAATGGTTCCTCCACACTGCCACAACCAAGGCCAATCACTTGCCCTGGTTTACGCCCTTCAAGGATCACTCTATTCCAGTTTTTGCGGCAACACTCCAACTCATCACTACTCATTTCCGGCGCTTCGGCAAGCACACACCATATTAAGAATAGGTCAAGAAAGCGAATTTGTGTTTCATTGACCCCAATCGCGGCAAATGGATTAATATCTAATGAACGAACTTCGATATATTCCACCCCTCCACGCAGTAAAGCATCAGAAGGCGATTCATTCCCTTTTGCAACACGTTTAGGCCGGATTGGCGCATACAGCTCATTTTCAATCTGTAAGACGTTTGTATTGAGCTGAATATATTTGTCACCCTGCTTAATACCCAACTTAGCAAACTCGTCAGACGGCTTGTGAATCGCTTTTTTCAGCCCTTCAACATAGGTACGAAGGTTATTAAACGTAATATTCAGATCACGCTGTGATTTATTGGTGTATCCCAGATCACTCATTCTTAATGAAGTAGCATAAGGCAGATAGCAAGCTCCATTTTCTATGCGCTCAAAAGGCAAAGAAGTCTCTCTGCCACGCAAGAATGAAGAACAAATCGCTGGAGAAGCGCCAAACAAGTAGGGAATCACCCATCCAAAACGATAGTAGTTGCGGATCAAACGGAAATAACCATCTGAGATCTGCTCTTTACCACTCTCTGCATCTTCAACGCCAGCCCATGCCTGCCAAAACTCAATCGGCAATGAAAAATTATAATGAACCCCAGATATGGTCTGCATCAAAGCACCATAACGGTTTTTCAGCCCTTCACGATATAACGTCTTATAGCGACCAATATTCGATGTACCATACTGAGCCAGAGTAATGTTCTCTGCCGCATCAATAAAGCATGGCATACTCAAAGGCCACATTTTTTCTTTGTCCAGCACACGCGCTGTATGACGATGAATATCGCTAAGAAATGAAATTGTATATTTTATGTCATCATCGACTGGTGTTATGAATTCTAACAATGACTCTGCAAAGTCAGTTGTAATCCATTTGTGCGTAAGCGCTACACCAAGTGCTTTAGGGTGCTCCGTCGCTACCAAATCACCATCTGAAGTAACACGCAATGTTTCACGCTCAACACCGCGACGAATTCCCTTTAAAATTGTCGGATGCGCCTCTAGCCATGATAGAGCCTTTGATACGTCCGGGATCAATTCGACCTCCCGTAGTGTTTTAGAAGAATTTTTATAAGGGTTTACTTTATCTTAAACAAGCCAAATTGTCGCTGATTAGATATATAAGCAAAAGTATTTCAGTGCTATACAGGGGATAGGTTGATTTACAGCAATACAGATAAAGAAAAAGCCCCGCTTTTTAGACGGGGCTCTTAATATGGTGCATCCAGGAGGATTCGAACCTCCGACCGCTCGGTTCGTAGCCGAGTACTCTATCCAGCTGAGCTATGGATGCATGGTCAGTTTGTTACTCTGGTAAAAGGCAGTAGTTGCTTTGATTACCTGAATGGTACCTTAGATGATTTCATCTCAAGGTTAAATATGGTGCACCCAGGAGGATTCGAACCTCCGACCGCTCGGTTCGTAGCCGAGTACTCTATCCAGCTGAGCTATGGATGCATGGTCTTAAATGGCGGTGAGAGAGGGATTCGAACCCTCGATGCAGCTTTTGACCGCATACTCCCTTAGCAGGGGAGCGCCTTCAGCCTCTCGGCCATCTCACCGTACGCTTTCTTTCGAGCTGTTTTTCGAACTGTGGCTCAGAACTTTTGTTTAAGCTCCTCGTCACTGCGTGGCGCACATATTACTTTCCCAGACTTATAAGTCAAACAATTTTTCTAAACCTGTGTTTGTTTGGATGCTTCACGCACAAAATGGATGGTTTGACGACAAAAAGTGTATTTTGTCAGCAGTAAATTATCCTGCCTTCAATTGAAGTATATGCAAACCATTATTTCCCACAATAGCATCATGGACCTTGCCTTTTCTTATGATAGAAAAACAAAAAAGATGGGAAGATAGGTAAGAATTCAAGAATAAAGGGAATAAACTACTAACAGAGATGAGATGCCTCAAAAATGGCGCCCGGTTCTGACATAGGACGCCAACTTAGAGTTAATAAGTTGTTGGCTGAGATTTTTCGGCCTGAATCCGCTGATAAATTTCTTCACGGTGAACAGAAACTTCTTTAGGGGCATTTACACCAATACGAACTTGGTTACCTTTAACCCCCAGTACTGTAACTGTTACCTCATCGCCTATCATGAGCGTTTCACCAACTCGACGAGTCAGAATAAGCATTCTTTGCTCCTTGAAAATTTAAAAGAGTCGGGTCTTTAGGTTTCCCCGCTATTATCCATCCAAACACCGTGAAAACGTAAAACAATGTTATATGCTTAAAGTATAAGCAATTTTGAGCGCATTTCCTACATATATAGTTTAGCCAAAATAAATAAATGTGCGCTCAACCTTTTAACAATTTCACAACAAGACTTCAAGGCACCATAAAAACAACTATCATGGTGCCCTCTAAACTCAGGTAAGCCGCGATGCTACCCACTCTTCCACGCTATCCAAAGCAGAAGGCAACGCTTGAACATCAGAACCACCTGCTTGGGCCATATCAGGGCGACCACCACCTTTACCACCGATTTGTTGAGCTACAGAAGAAATTAACTCACCTGCTTTTATTCTAGCAGTCAGATCCTTTGTGACACCAACAATTAGGCTGACTTTATCATCACTTATAGTAGAAAGCACAATAATTGCTGAACCCAGTTGATTTTTCAGATCATCAACCATAGTTCTCAGCATTTTAGGCTCTGTATTACTTAACTGGCTAACCAGCAACTTCACACCGTTAACGTCTTTCGCTTTACTTGCCAAAGAAGAGCTTTCCTGTGTAGCCTGTTGATCTTTAAGCTGTTGAAGTTCTTTTTCCAGTACTTTGGTTTTATCCAGTGTTACCCGTACTTTTTCACTCAGGTTATTGATATCACTTTTCACCAATTGAGCAATATCCTGAAGCAAATTAGCTTGTTGGTGCACAGATTCCAACGCTTTTTTACCTGTAATTGCTTCAATCCTACGGATACCCGCAGCAGTTCCAGATTCAGCCGTAATACGGAACAAACCAATATCACCAGTACGACTTGCGTGAGTCCCGCCACATAATTCAGTGGAAAAATTCCCCATTGACAGTACACGAACTTGCTCTTCGTATTTTTCACCAAACAGTGCCATAGCACCTTTGGTTTTTGCTGCTTCCAGATCCATCAATTCAGTCATGATCGGTGAATTCTTACGAACTTCAGCATTAACCAAATCCTCAACCTGACGGATCTGCTCCGGTTTCATTGCTTCAAAATGAGAAAAATCAAAGCGGAGATATTTATCGTTAACCAAAGAGCCTTTCTGAGATACATGTTCGCCCAAAATCTGACGTAATGCAGCATGTAACAGATGGGTTGCTGAATGATTCAAACGGATTGCATCACGACGTTCTATATCAATAACAGCATTGACCTTATGGTTTACACTTAAGCTACCCTTCGCAAGCTTACCGATGTGGCCGATAGCCTGACTGTATTTTTGTGTATCAGTAACATCAAAAGCACAATCGTTATTGCTCAGAATACCCCGGTCACCAACTTGCCCACCGGACTCAGCGTAAAACGTGGTGTTATCCAGTATAATAATCGCTTCTTCACCAGCTTGAATTTGATTGACTGATTCGCCATTACGGAAGATAGCTGTAACTGCTGCCTGCTGTTCGTTATGATCGTAACCAGAAAAATCACTGCGTTCATCAACTTTGATCAATTCATTATAATCAGTACCGAAACCACTTGATTCACGAGCCCGACGACGCTGACTTTCCATTGCAGCGGCAAAACCGTCTTCATCAACCTTAATATTGCGCTCACGGCAAACATCAGCGGTTAAATCCACAGGAAAACCATAGGTATCGTACAGACGGAAAGCGGTTTCACCATCCAGAATATCACCGGACAGTCTTGATAGTTCATCGTCCAGCAATTGCAAACCGCGTTCCAGAGTACGGGCAAATTGCTCTTCCTCTGTTCTCAATACCTGCTCAACAATGGTTTGCTGGCGCTTAAGTTCTTCTCCCGCAGCGCCCATTACTTCTATCAATGGAGCAACCAATTTATAGAAGAAGGTATCTTTAGCACCCAACATATTACCGTAACGAATAGCCCGACGGATAATACGGCGCAGAACATAACCACGGTTTTCATTGGAAGGAATAACGCCATCACAAATCAGGAACGCACATGAACGGATGTGGTCGGCAATAACCCGCAGAGATTTATTACTCAGATCATCTGTAGCACCAGTGACACCAGCCACAGCGGCAATCAGATCTCGGAACAGATCAATCTCATAGTTAGCATTAACATGCTGCAATACAGCAGCGATACGTTCCAGCCCCATACCGGTATCTACGGATGGTTTTGGCAGCGGCTCCATCGTGCCATCAGCATGACGATTGAACTGCATAAAGACGATGTTCCAGATTTCAATATATCTATCACCATCTTCCTCTGGACTTCCTGGCGGACCACCCCAGATATGATCGCCGTGATCATAAAAAATTTCAGTGCAAGGGCCACAAGGACCGGTATCACCCATCTGCCAGAAGTTATCTGATGCATAAGGAGCACCTTTATTATCACCAATGCGGATAATTCTTTCTGCTGGTATTCCAACTTCGTTTTGCCAGATATCATAGGCTTCATTATCAGTCTGATAGACAGTCACCCATAATTTTTCTTTAGGCAAATTGAACCAATCCTTGCCGGTCAGAAGTTCCCAAGCATAGCTAATAGCATCATGCTTGAAATAGTCACCAAAACTAAAATTACCCAGCATTTCAAAGAAAGTATGATGACGTGCGGTATAACCGACGTTTTCTAAATCATTATGTTTACCACCAGCACGAACACAGCGTTGAGCAGTTGTTGCTCGGGAATAAGATCTTTTGTCCTGCCCAAGAAATACATCCTTAAACTGGTTCATCCCTGCGTTGGTAAACAGCAGTGTTGGGTCATTATTTGGCACCAAAGAACTGCTTGGTACTACCTGATGCCCTTTAGTATGAAAAAAGTCGAGAAACGCTTGACGGATCTCAGCGGTGCTTTTGCTCATAATTGTCCCGAAATCAAGCTGGAAAAAACAGATTTATGAATTGGTTAGGTGGAATATTTCATCACCTATTTTCAACTCACGAATAAACAAAGTGGGGATAAGATAAAATTTCTTCCATTAGAAGTAAAATCCCAGATACATCCATTCGCTGGCAGCATTGTAAATCGTCTGGGTATTTTCTGAAAGCATGATCGCATAATATGGATAATACTTGCTTTCTGAGAGAAGAAACCGCGTCATTATTAACGCGGTTATAAGTTTGAAGACAAAACTTTTACAGCTTTAATACAAGAATACAGACTGTCGATATAATTAGATTAGAATTCTTCGTTATTGATCTCTTCGTTTTCGTTGCCTTCATAATCAGAAGCAGCACTGCTGAATTCTCCAGCATTGTTTAGCAACATCTCGCGTAATTTTTTATCCAACTCAGTAGCAGCTTCAGGATGCTCTTTCAGGTAGATGGTAGCATTCGCTTTACCCTGGCCAATTTTATCGCCATTGTAGCTGTACCATGCACCTGCTTTTTCCACCAGTTTATGCTTCACACCCAGGTCGATTAATTCACCATAAGTATTGATGCCTTCACCGTACATAATCTGGAATTCTGCTTGCTTAAATGGCGCTGCCACCTTGTTTTTGACAACCTTAACACGGGTTTCGCTACCAACGACCTCTTCGCCATTTTTCACTGAACCAATACGGCGAATATCCAGACGGACAGAAGCATAGAATTTCAGCGCATTACCACCGGTTGTGGTTTCGGGGTTACCGAACATAACCCCAATTTTCATCCGGATCTGGTTGATAAAGATCAGAAGAGTATTGGAACTTTTCAGGTTACCCGCCAGTTTGCGCATTGCCTGACTCATCATACGAGCAGCTAACCCCATATGAGAATCACCAATTTCGCCTTCGATTTCAGCTTTTGGTGTTAAAGCCGCAACGGAGTCGACAATAATGACATCAACCGCGCCGGAACGAGTCAACGCATCACAAATCTCAAGAGCTTGTTCTCCGGTGTCTGGCTGAGAACACAACAGGTTATCAATATCAACACCCAGTTTCTTCGCATAAACAGGATCAAGGGCGTGTTCAGCATCAATAAACGCACAGGTTTTACCTTCACGTTGTGCGGAGGCAATAACCTGTAATGTCAGCGTTGTCTTACCAGAAGATTCCGGGCCATAGATTTCGACAATGCGTCCCATCGGCAAGCCACCAGCACCTAATGCAATATCCAGTGACAGTGAGCCAGTGGAGATAGTTTCAACGTCCATTGAACGGTCTTCGCCCAGACGCATGATGGAACCTTTACCAAACTGTTTTTCAATTTGGCCCAGTGCCGCTGCCAGTGCTTTTTGTTTATTTTCATCAATAGCCATTTTTACTCCCTCGTAAGCAATGAAAGGGTTACCTCACTGCCGATGAATAATTTTTAATACCAAAATGTTGCCTGCAATTATACTGTATGATCATACAGTATCAAGCTAATTTTTTATAATCTCTGATAACAATGTTTTCAGAGAATAAATTGCGGATTGAAGGCGTATTTCATTTCGATCACCGTTAAAACAACAATGACGGGATACAACTTCTATCCCATTTACCGTGCGGTATGCAAACCCAAACCACACGGTGCCAACAGGCTTTTCTTCGCTTCCACCATCAGGCCCGGCAATACCACTAACAGAAACCGCCAGATCCGCGTGCGCGGCTTGCAATGCCCCTGCCGCCATCTCTCTCACCACCGGTTCACTGACAGCGCTATATTGCTGTAAAGTGGTTTCTGATACACCAAGCATCTGATGTTTGGCTTTATTACTGTATGTCACAAAGCTCCGATCAAAATAAGCAGAACTACCGGCAATATCTGAAATCGCTTTCGCCAGCCAGCCACCTGTGCAAGATTCAGCACAGGTCACCCACAATTTCTGTTGTCTCAGTTTCGTTCCCAGTTCAATACTAAGCTGAGTCAGAATTTTTTCATCCATAAACACACCTTTTATCCGGTAAAAGATCAATTTTTCTGAAACTGGTTCCAAATCCATAAACCGGTGATTGTCAAAGTAAACAGCACACCAAAACCTACTCCTGCTATGACAACCGGGACACCTATTTTAATGACCAGTGAATATAAGCCAAGCATCAGTAACATGGCGGTATTCTCACCCAAATTCTGTACTGCGATTGCATTACCGGCCCCAACCGTTTGCCTGCCGCTTTCCTGCAATAACGCATTCAGCGGAACAATAAATAGGCCGCCAAAAGTGCCAAGAATAATGAGTATCACGTGAGAAGCCCAGAGACTCTGCTGAACAGCAAAAACCACCACCATCACACCAATTAAAATACCAGCAGGCATACAACGGCGGACGGTTTTCAGTGTGATAAAACGGGCAGCACCCCCTGCGCCGATAATAATCCCAATAGCAACCATCACATTAAGTACTGTCGGCGTGCTGTTATCAACAATTCCCAAAACAACAGGTACCCATAAAACCAACAGAAATCTCAGTGTGATCCCCGCGCCCCAGAACAGACTGGTTCCAACCAAAGAAAATCGTGCTTCTTTGTTATGCCAAAGAATACAACAGGCTGAAATAAAATCTGTCAGCATCTTTTTCAGGCTCCAGCCCTTACCCTGGCAGGCTGGCGATAATTGCGGGATAAAGAAATTAACAATGACAGCAATGCCATATACCAGCGCACAAGTAAATAATGCAGCGGTCAGGCTCCAATCAGACAAAAGACCACCCGCCACAGAACCAGTGAGAATGGCAGCTATAGTTGAAGCCTCCATCAAACCATTAGCTTTTACCAAGCGATCGCCATCTGTCAATTCAACCAAAATTCCGTATTTGGCCGGTGAATATGCTGCTGCACCAATCCCAACCAAAGCATAGCCAAAAAAGGGATCATAACCCAGGCAAATACTCAACGCGCCTAATAGCTTGAAGCTATTGGCAAACAGCATCACACGACCTTTTGGAAAACGATCTGCTATTCGCCCGACAAAAGGCGCCAACAGGATATACGCGAGGACAAACACTATCTGCAATATCGGCTGGCTCCAGTCAGGATAAAACTGGGCTTTCAACTGTGCCAGAATCGCAAACAACAGAGCATTATCCGCAAAAGCCGAAAAAAACTGTGATGCCAATACGGCTTTCATACCACGGGTTAATAACGGCTGAGCAACAACAGAGGATACATTCACGATTATTATTCCTGAGCAGTCTGAAGCATTAATGAGTATTCAAGTTCCAAATCAGTAGTGAACAGCACCAATATTTCTCCTTTGCTATGATCACTCTTAACTGTAGCAACATGTCTGGTATCAGGAGAGACTTGCAATGCAAGTTTCTCCACTGTTCTGTGACACTATTTCATCTGACCGTTCAGCAAAACGTTTCACCCGATCAAGAACAGTACAGAATCCTTGTTCATCAATTAAAACAATATCTCCAGTATCGAACCAGCCACACTGAATATTCCCATGCTCATCTTCTGCCG
The DNA here is from genome assembly GCF_025384845.1 of Photorhabdus temperata. Lineage (NCBI taxonomy): Bacteria > Pseudomonadati > Pseudomonadota > Gammaproteobacteria > Enterobacterales > Morganellaceae > Photorhabdus > Photorhabdus temperata. The sequence continues at coordinate 26,210 of NZ_JAJAFX010000044.1, forward strand.
ATGGACGTGCCAAATGATTTGGATCGTCCCCCCGTAGATACCCTTTCATAACATTCGGGCCACGCAGTTGCAAACGCCCCCCTTCCCTAATACCTGCCACCGGAATCAAGCGGAATTCCATTGCCGGTAAAATTCGCCCAACAGTCCCGGCTTTAGCCATCATTGGCACATTCAATGCAACGACAGGCGCACATTCTGTCATTCCATACCCTTCCAGAATGCGGAGCCCGAATTTATCTTGCCAAACACGTTTAGTGTTCTCAGCGAGCTTTTCAACACCCGCCATTACACAACGAAGACGTGCGAAATCATAGGGATGGGCAAAACAGGCATAACTCTCCAGGAAAGTAGATGTGCCCAATAATACAGTGCTGTTACATTCATATACCAATTCCGGCACCACCCGATAGTGCAGTGGATTTGGGTAAAGGAATACCCGGCTACCCATCAACAACGGGGTAAATAGGCCAACAGTCAGTCCAAATGCATGAAACAGTGGTACAGAAGACATAAAACGATCAAGTGGATTGAAATCAGTAATAGTTTTTATCTGCTCCACATTTGCCAACAAACTAGAGTGACTATGAACCACACCTTTTGGCACACCGTCTGAACCGGACGTAAACAACACCAATGCATCATCATCCGGTTTTTGCACCACCATCGCTTGTTTCGGGAAAAAGAGATGCCACAAGATCCATAATTTATCCAGAAAAGTCACTGTACCTTTCAAATCCTCAAGATAAACCCAATTAACCTCAGTAACCTGTTCAGATAAATGCGTTAACTGCTCCTTTTCCAGAAACTGTCGGGAAGTCACAACCGTTTTGATATTGGCGGTTGTTATGGCATTTTTCAGCCCGTAGCTGTCTGCGGTATAGTTTAACAGGGCGGGAATTCTGCCTCTCAAAGATGCGCCAAATATAGCCGCTGCCATAATAGTGGTATTTGGTAAAAGAAAACCAATCCGTTCATTCCGACAGGTAAAACGTTGCAAAATACGGCTAATACCCAGCGTTTTTTTAAGTAAACTGTTATAGCTATCTTCTTTAAAAGAAGCATCTTCAATACAGGGCTTAAAGCGGCCAAATCGCTTTTGTGCAACCAGTAAAGATTCAAATATTGTTTCTTGCGGACAAGTCGCCATTCGTGCACTCATCATGATTTCATGCAAGCGTTCTCCCGCCAAACGGCGTCTCTGGTCCGCGCTAGGTGCATCCGGCATTGGCAATTGTGTGGCAGGCAGAATTTTTATTGTCACCTTCGGAAAAAGATGAAGCTTGAAGATACCTTTTAATCGGCTGAATATCGTTTGCTCCAACCCCTCAATGCGGACAGGCACCACCATTGCTCCCGATACAGCGGCAATAAAAGCCGCCCCATCGTAGATTTTCATTAAAGAACCAGTAACCGTAATTCGTCCCTCAGGGAAGACAACTATCGGTCTTCCTTTACCTATTTCTTTGACCAATCCCCTGACCGCCATTGGATTTATGGGATCCAAAGGCACTATTTCAACATAGCGCCTTACCCATTTCATAAAACCCCGGTTTGCAATGTTGGAGTAAACAGCAAATACCGGCTTAACAGGTAAGAAAAGTGTTAACAAAACACCATCAAGAAAAGAGACATGATTAGGTGTGATAAGGCATTTTGGGTAGGTAAATTGTTTAATATCTCCTTCTATCGTTAAACGGAACATCAAACGAAAAACAAGTTTTAGAAAAAAAAACAACATATTCGTATCTCAACCCATTTGAAAAATAAATAGAAGATATTATTTATCATCTGATACTATAATATTTTTATTTTTAAATAAAAAAGTGTCAGGATATTCTTCTGGGAAGAATAATTTCTTTCACACAAGCTATAATTCTTTCCGGTGAAAGTTGCGCATTAATAATATGATCTGCACACTCACAATAGAGATTCTCCCTTGCAGTGAGGACTTCTTCCATTTCTTCAACAATAGATTTTCCAGTTAAACTGGGACGTTGAGTACTTTCCGGCTGCTGCATTAATCGCTCAGCCAATATGTCAGCGGAAGCCTGAAGATAAATCACCGTACCATTTTGTCGCATATATTGGCGATTTTCAGCAGAAAGAATAATCCCACCACCGGTGGAAATAACCCGATTACTTTGACTAACTTGTTGTAAAACCTTAGTTTCCAATTGCCGAAATTGTTGCCACCCTTGCTGGTTAACAATATCCGCAATGGTCATATTACTGACTTGTTGGATATGATGATCGGTGTCAATAAATGTGTACGATAATTCATTGGCTAATCGCTTTCCAACCGTCGTTTTTCCTGCCCCACGCGCACCTACAATAAACAATATTGGGTTCATTGCCTGATATCCTTGGTAAATTTCATCGTTAAAAATATATTAACAGCTATAGTAACCAGAACTTTACATCAACGTAAAATCAAAAGTGAATCTATATGGAAAAAGCTACCCCAAAACATGATCCTACCGATATATCAATTAATCAGACACACTTTTGGGGTAACAATAAACAGATTACTTACGGATTAAATTATCGCCATAACCAACCCACTTATACGTAGTCAGCGCATCTAATCCCATTGGACCACGGGAATGCAGTTTCTGAGTACTGACGGCAACCTCCGCCCCCAAACCAAACTGTCCACCATCAGTAAAACGAGTGCTGGCATTCACATAAACCGCCGCAGAATCTACCTGACGAACAAAATAGTCGGCATTGTGCAAAGATTGAGTCAGAATCGCATCAGAATGGGACGTGCCGTATGTACGGATATGGCTAATTGCCCGATCAATATCACTGACAATTTCCACATTCATATCCAAAGATAACCATTCATCACTGTAATCTGCTTCTGCCACATCCACGACTTTTGCAGGGCCTTCCCGCAAAAATTCCATTGCTGATTTACTCGCGTGAAGGGTAACACCTTGTGCTGCCATATTCCTGCTCAATACCGGCAGAAAATCTGCCGCGATCCTATGATGTACCAATAATGTTTCCAAAGCATTACAGGCGCTTGGTCGTTGAACCTTAGCGTTAGTGATGACAGTCAATGCCTTATCGAAATCAGCACTTTCATCGACAAAAGTGTGACAGACGCCGATACCACCGGTAATAACCGGAATGGTTGACTGCTCACGGCACAGCTTATGCAACCCAGCGCCACCGCGTGGAATCAGCATATCCACATAACGGTCCATTTTCAGCAGCTGAGTAACTAATTCACGATCCGGTTTATCTATCGCCTGCACTGCTGCGGCAGGTAACCCACTCTGCTCAAGTGCCTGCTGAATGACTTTCACTGTTGCCTGATTAGTGTTATGAGTTTCTTTACCACCACGCAAAATAACGGCATTACCTGTTTTCAAACACAGAGATGCAACATCAATAGTGACATTAGGACGGGCTTCATAAATCACCCCAATCACACCAAGCGGTACACGGCGACGTTCTAACTTCAAACCACTATCAAGCAAGCTACCATCAATAACTTGCCCTACCGGGTCAGATAAACGACACACCTGGCGAACATCATTAGCTATCGCTGCCAAACGTTCTTGTGTCAGTAACAGACGATCCAGCAACGCTTCACTCATTCCCTGTTCACGAGCCTGAGCCATATCAAGCTGATTAGCTTCGAGAATGATTGTACTTTTCTGCTCCAGCAAATCTGCAATGTGGATTAATACCTGATTTTTCTGTTTCGTACTTAGCTGTGCCAGTTGCCATGAGGCTTCTCTGGCAGCCTTTCCCACTTGCTCTAACATTATGAACCCCTAACTCACAATCATGTCGTCACGATGAACCGCAACAGCGCCATATTCATAACCAAGAATTTGGTTTATCTGCTGTGAATGATGGCCTGCAATCAAACGCAAAGCATCACTGTTATAGCGGCAAACGCCGTGCGCCAAATCCTTACCAGACAGACTACGAATACAGATAACTTCTCCACGGGAGAAATCACCTTTAATATTTTTAATTCCCTTCGGCAACAAAGAGCTGCCTTTTTCACAGATTGCGGTTTCAGCACCGTGATCAACAATAATTTCACCCGCAGGCGGGGCGCCAAAAATCCAACGCTTGCGATTTTCCATCGGGCTTTCCAACCCATGAAAGCGAGTCCCCACCGGATTACCTTCAATGACATCCACGATAACATCCGGTTTATTACCGGCAGCAATAATGACATCAATACCGGCCCGGCCTGCAATACCCGCCGCCTGAAGCTTAGTCGCCATTCCACCCGTCCCTAAACCGGAAACGCTATCACCGGCAACCATACGTAATTCGTCGCTGATATCATAAACTTCCGGAATAAGTTCTGCATTGGTATTACTGCGCGGATCAGCGGTATATAGCCCTTCAATATCAGTCAATAATAACAGTTTATCTGCTCCACCCAGAATTGCTGCCAGTGCAGATAAATTATCATTATCGCCAACTTTAATTTCCGCAGTTGCAACCGCATCATTCTCATTGATTATAGGAACAATGCGATTATCAAGCAGGGCATTTAAGGTATCTCTGGCGTTTAAAAAACGCTCCCGATCTTCTAAATCCGCACGGGTCAGTAACATTTGACCAACATGAATACCGTAAATAGAAAAAAACTGTTCCCACAGCTGAATCAACCGGCTCTGGCCTACTGCCGCCAACAATTGCTTAGAAGCAATAGTTGCAGGTAAATCCGGATATCCCAGATGCTCCCGGCCAGCCGCAATAGCCCCGGAAGTTACAATAATAATACGGTGGCCTTTTTCATGTTGTTGAGCACATTGGCGTACCAGCTCTACAATACGAGCCCGGTTCAGACGACGAGAGCCGCCGGTCAATACACTTGTCCCCAGCTTCACAACCAATGTTTGGCTACCATTCATCATATTTTTGCCGTTATATTTAATTTGAAAAAACAGCGTTCAGTTTTAGCAGGAGAGAAGCGTTATGCCAACAGGCATAACGCTAAATTGAAAAAATCTAACCCATTTTATTTTTCAACCACTGACTGGTTTCCTGTAATGCCTTATTGAAGCTGCTGTAAACAGGCGTTATCGGAATAGTCAATAATTTACCGTCCATTGATGACATTGCTATCAGCTTTGATTCTTCCTTCGGGCTGAAAATATCATTCTGCCAGTAACCGGCTAGCATAGGAACAGAACAACGTCGGCCCAATAGACCTTGTTTTTTAAGGGAATAACAACCAAGTTCGAGGCGAAACGCATTTTCATCCACATTATAAATACCCATCCGGCTGGCAAACATATCGAGATACATCACAGGGGCATTTTGCTGGCGTTCCGCGCTATTGAGCCACTCATGGACAATAGCGCCAAAAGTCGCAATACATTTGATACGTTTAGATTCCAAATATGCCAGGCGGACCGCAATATTAGCACCAAAACGGAAACCCAAAACGCCAACCCGTGTATGGTCAATCCAAGGGATGTTATCCAGTTGATGGATTATTTGTTGATGCAGAGTACAAGTATCCTGTGTCAATCGCAGACGTGAGCAGTAACCCACTGAAGGCATATCCACCGTTAGCATGGCGAATCCCAAAGGCGCCAGATAATCACGGAATAACTGATAATAATCACTTTGCAAATTATCTAAGCTGCCACACACCAGAATAGTTGGAGAAGGCCCTTGTGGTCGTTGAGGCAAATGCAGAAAGCCAGTGACACAACCGCCCTCTTTCAGTTTGAACTCTATCTTCCTCAACTGATAATCAGAACAACGGGCCGCATTTTCATAGGCTTTATTTGCCAAAACAACAGCCTGCTGAGACAGATCGTCACCTTTGAGATGAGGATAACCGGCGATGCTATACAAATTGGCCGCTTTCAACCAGCAATTGCCCGCTTCGGCGGCCTGTTCTGTCTGTAACGCTCTCTGTTGCCACAGCATCGCCTGATGTGACCACTCAAAAATCCAATTACCTTTGCGATACCCAACCACGGTATCCAGTAAATTATCATCACTGCGTTGAGCGTTTGCCATGGCAATCCGGCACAAGACTTCTTCTATCTCAAAAGGATCAATTCCCCGCCAAATCCACATCAGCCGGTTAATCATGCGATACCAGCTCCCATGACTATTACCATCCAACGTATTGTAATTACCGGCAATCAGCCGGGGATGGCGATGCTTTACCAGCGTGGAAGTTTCCTGATGCTTTTGTCTTGGCTTAAAAAGTGATTCTGAAAGATTTTGATTTGCCATAAAAAATGCTGATTTTATTTACTTTCACAAATTGGCGGGACGAATACTACGCTCATATCCCAAGGTTGCTCGATCCAAGTATCTTGCGGAATATCAACAACATAATCATCAACAAGAGGACGACCTGCCGGTTTGGCGAAAATAGTCACAAAATGCGCTTTTGGATACATATCACGAATAACCTGAGCGGTGCCCCCAGTATCAACCAAATCATCTACAACGATGAAACCTTCACCATCACCTTCTGCTTTTTTCAGCACTTGCAGATCACGTTGATTATTATGGTCATAGCTGGAAATACAGACAGTATCTACATGACGGATACCTAATTCACGCGCCAGAAGCGCCCCAGGGACAAGACCGCCCCGACTCACAGCAATGATACCTTTCCACTGTTCGACAGGGAGTAAACGTTGTGCCAATTTACGGGCATGTATTTGCAACATATCCCAGGTTACGACATATTTTTCGCTCATAAGAATGGATCCCGGCAACTTAAGAATATTTCAGAAAAGAGTTTTCGCAGAAAAAGTTGCGCGAGATTATATTGATTTAGGTCAGTAAAAACCAGCGGAAACAGGGAATCGATGAATCACATTATCCTTACCAAAAGAAAGTGGTATTCTGAGCTCAATAGCATCAAAGCGTTAATCGCTCGTAATAATAAAACCTATGTCTCTGGTAGAGAGTAGTATTTCCATCTTATTGAGATGCAGTCACAGGAGATTCGTCGTGTCAGAACTATCACAATTATCCCCTCAGCCTCTGTGGGACATCTTTGCCAAAATCTGTTCTATCCCTCACCCTTCTTATCATGAAGAAGCGCTGGCAACCCACATTGTTCAGTGGGCGCAGGAAAAAGGCTTGCACGTTGAACGCGATCAGGTTGGCAATATTCTGCTCAGAAAGCCAGCCAGTAAAGGGCTGGAAAATCGTAAAGCGGTTGTTCTGCAAGCTCACCTTGATATGGTGCCACAGAAAAACAACGATACAGAACATGACTTCACTAAAGATCCTATCCGTCCTTATATTGATGATGAATGGGTTACTGCACAAGGTACAACATTGGGTGCAGATAATGGTATTGGCCTTGCGTCAGCATTAGCCGTGCTGGCTGATGACAACGTAAAACATGGCCCTCTGGAAGTTTTACTGACCATGACGGAAGAAACCGGAATGGATGGTGCTTTTGGCCTGCAACCGGGTTGGCTGCAAGCTGATATTTTAATCAATACCGATTCAGAAGAAGAAGGCGAAATCTACATGGGTTGTGCCGGAGGTATCGATTTCACCACCACGTTAGCACTTACCCGAGAAACGGTTCCGGCTCACTACAAAACACTAAAACTCACCATCAAAGGTCTGAAAGGCGGGCATTCCGGTTGTGATATTCATTTAGGGTTGGGTAATGCCAACAAACTACTGGCACGATTCCTTGCTGCCCATACTGAGGAACTGGAGCTAAAACTGCTTGAGTTCCAGGGCGGTACGCTGCGTAATGCCATTCCACGAGAAGGTCATGTTATTGTTGCCGTCCCCGCAGATAAAACAGCGCGGCTGACCCAACTGAAAGATAAATACCTAGGGATCCTGCAAAATGAATATGCCATCGTCGAGAAAAATCTGACGGTATTGCTGGAAGAGGTTGAAACCGATATTCAGGCACTGACTGATGATTGCCAGAACCGTTTTATCTCATTGTTGAACAGTACACCAAACGGTGTTATCCGTATGAGTGATATCATCAAAGGCGTAGTAGAAACTTCTCTCAACGTGGGCGTTGTCACTATGGAACAGGATAAGGTCAATATTATTTGTCTGATCCGTTCGCTTATCGACAGCGGCAAATCCTACATTATAGGTATGCTCGGTTCCCTGGCAAAACTGTCAAACGCTGAAATTACCTCCAAAGGCGGTTATCCAGGCTGGCAGCCGGATGCAAATTCTCCGGTGATGCACCTGGTACGTGAAACCTATCAACAGCTGTTCGATAAAACCCCCAATATTATGGTGATTCACGCAGGGCTGGAATGTGGTCTGTTTAAGAAACCTTATCCTGATATGGATATGGTCTCTATCGGGCCAACCATCACAGGCGCTCACTCCCCTGATGAACAAGTTCACATCAAAAGTGTTGGACAATATTGGCAACTGCTGACCGCAGTCCTGAAAGCTATTCCTGAAAAATCTTAATCAAATCCCCCCTGCTCCGATGTAGCAGCAGGGGAACTACCATTCAAGCAACAGTTGCCGATCAATTTGTGGGTCCAGCAAAGTCACATGCAGACCCACTAAGCGAACTCCGCGCCCTTCCCGTCGGGATACCCATCATTAAAATCAATCAGAAAAAAAAGTTAATCCCGTTATTAACTTTTTTCTGCCCGATTTCCTTCGTCGAGTGACCTGTTTAAATTAAGTTCTTTTACTTGGCTACATTCCAAAGGTATTTATGACAATGAAAAATCGCGGGAAACAACAAAAAACATCCGTATCAGGAACAACACAGCAAATTAATCGCACTGTTCGTTATGCTTTATCAGGCATGATTGTGCTTAGTGCGGGTCTGCCCAGTTATCTGACAGCACAGGAGAATGAAACACAAAAAGTCGCAGAAAAGTTAGAAAAGTCAGAGAAAGTGATTGCCTTTCCCGCGCTTTCCGTTATTGGCGAGTTAAACAATAGCGTCAGCGCAGGAAGTTCTGTATTAAGAAAATCAGATATTGAGCGTACCCAGGCAGACAATATCGCCGAGTTACTCAATCAACTCCCTGGCGTTTCGATGTCAGGCTCGCCCCGCCCAGGAGGTCAAACCCTGAACATCTGGGGAATGGGTGATACAGAAGACATCAAAATCACACTGGATGATGCACCAAAAGGCTTCGAAAAATATCGTCAGGGATCGATCTTTATTGAGCCGGAATTAATCAAACAGGTCGATGTCGATAAAGGCCCGCATAACCTGCTTGACGGTAATGGTGGATTTGGCGGAACAGTTAAAATTGTCACTAAAGATGCAAGTGATCTATTACAGCCAGGAGAAGATTTTGGTGGATTACTGAAATACGGTTATCACACCAATGACCGCCAAAATATTTATAGCAGCGCAATCTATGGCCGGACAATAGAAGGCTTTGCCGACGGCTTGTTATATATGAATAAACGGGATGGCGGCAATATCAAACGACCGGATGGCACCCGTTTTGCTTTCTCTAAAAGCGATCAGGCATCCTATTTACTGAAAACTAATTTTTACCTGAATGATACTCACACATTAACACTTTCCGCTATGCGTTCTGATTCTGCGGGCTGGCAGCCATGGGCAGCAAAACGCGATGAAATAGTCGTTCCGTCAGAATCTGAGGTTGAAAAATATGGTTGGAATGAAGCCTGGCGCCGTAAATTAATTTATCGTGATCAAACGGATCAAAACTACACCGCCAAGTGGAATATCGCACCGGAAGACAATCCGTTACTTAACCTAACAGCAACCTATGCCTATTCGAAAACAGAACAGCATGATAAACGCTCTGAAAAAGCCCACAGCGGTTTTATTGGTTCATTGGGAAATGAAAGCTGGATCGACTATGTGGATAACTTAGCAGATATAAACAACAAAAGTGCATTTATAACCGGGCGCATAGAACACACATTACTCGTTGGAGCTCGTTGGCATAAAAATCAACGTAATACCCTTATGCATGATAAAAGCAAAGACAAAAGACCTGAATATAATTATGGCTATTTTCAGCCAACCTACATGCCTTCAGGAGAACAAAAAACGAATAGTTTCTATTTGCAGGATGAAATGGTTATCGGCAGCGTTACTGTGACGCCCGGTGTTCGCTATGACCATATCACCAATACCGGCAAACCCAATATCGCGGCAATCTACAATGATAATTCCCCAAATGTAGGCCATGATTACAGCAGCGTCACCTATACTGGCTGGTCTCCACATTTAGGTATCATGTGGAAAGCAATGCAAAACCTGTCACTATTTTCGGATGTCAGCCGGACATGGCGTGCGCCACTCGTGGATGAACAGTATGAAATGCAATATGCACAAGCGAGTGTCACGGCCACCAGCCGTAATTTAGATGTAGAAAGAATGACTGGTTTACGCTTCGGTGCGATTCTGAATTTCAATGACCTGCTGGCAGACCAAGATAGTTTACAAATCCGTACGACTTTATTCCGTAACAGAGGCAAGGATGAAATATTTGTCCGTCGTGGAGTCGTGTGTAAATCACCGGATTGCGGAAAACCTTTATCCAACTACCGTAATTTACCGGGATACACCATTCAGGGGCTGGAAATCGAAACTTTCTACGACAGCAATCACTTGTTTGGAAAACTTTCTTATTCAACTATCCGTGGTCAAAGAGATGCTTCACCACGCGATCCTTGGGGTAACAAAACCTGGATTGCAGAAATTCCACCCACCTCAGCCCGTTCCATGTTAGGCGTAAAAATCCCTCAATGGCAGATGACAATGGGCTGGACCGGCGATTTTATCCGTAAGCAAGATCGATCGCCTAAAGATGGCGATCCCATGGCGGTACTCTGGTCAATACCCAAAAGCCAAGGTTACGTCCTGCACGGTTTGTTCGCCAGTTGGCAACCTGATTTCCAACAAGGCCTTGAAGCCCGTGTAACGGTAAATAACCTGTTTAATCATGATTATTACCCATATCTCAGTGAATCTGTTTCTGGGGTTGGACGTAACATTAAATTCAGTATCTCCCAGAAGTTCTGATTTCTCACCTGTAGTTCCCTCTTTTTGGGGGAACTCAGACTGCTAATTAACCTAATTTGAAATTTCGTTTTATCGGAAACTTTAGATAGCGTGTTATCGGCTGATTCGTTTTCTCTAGTGCTTTAATAATGCTTTATTGCATCAACGATGGTAAAAGTCTGGCAGATTAATCAGCCAGAAAGGTTATAATGGATAAACAGATATTTAAACGTTAAAATAACGATTAAATATTTTATAAAGCAACGACATGAATTGATTTTAGCATGAAAACATTAAAGATATAAAAAGAGGAATGGTTTAAATCAAACCGTAAAAAACAATGCTATTGGAATGATTAAAGCCGTGTAAAGAAAATTTAAACCGGCATATTTAACGTTTTGGTTTTGCATAATAAATACAACATAATAACGCTGAAAGTAATCCGGTCCATATTCGTTTAAATCATTTATTTACGAATTTTATTACTCCGATTTTTCATGATTAATGATTTAATCGGTTTATGGAAAAGTTTATTCCAGGTTGAAAACGTTATTAAAGCCGGTTTCTTGAAACTCTTTAGCTATGGAGGCCACAAATATATTGCTAATCAGCTAAAGATAAGCCGATCAACTGTCTACAAGGTACTGGTTTCAGATCAAATATAGAGCTATACTTAGCTCTATATTTGATCTATTGTATAATTTTTCCGAGCGGAGGTTTTCCATGTTGCAGAAAGTCATGTGTGGCTACACAACAGCTATCAGTAAGTTTAAATCCAATCCCAGTGCAGCATTGGCAGAAGCCCAGGGAGATGCTATTGCTGTTTCATCTAACAATCAGATCCAGTTCTACGCGGTTCCTGCTGCGCTTTTTGAGGAAATGAGCGCGTTTTGTGAATATGCGCAACGGGGAAGTACGGAGTTGAAAAACATCCCGGCCAATTTCACCGGAGAAGGGCTAAATATGAATAAAATAGCTACTAAGATGGCTGCAAAAATCAAAGAGGGGATGTCCGGGGACTACGAAGAATGGTCGTAAGATATGGACATATCTCTCCGAAGAAAGGATACGACCATTCTTTAGTGATCTACTGGTGATAAACAACACCTTAAATCACCAGCAGATCATTTTCACCTACTCGTTTAAATCATTTACGGGTTTTGTTACTCCGATTTTTCATGATTGATGATTTAATTGGTTTATGAAAAAGTTTATTCACTGATTGAAAATGTTATTTAAACCAGTTAATTTTTTAAATATATTATCTGATTAACCTATTCTATGTTCTTATTTATCCTTTTTCACTGATATTTTTATGATGAGCAGCTTTTAAATTGTTATTAAAAGCCATTTTTTAACCTCTATTTTTAATTGGTATAATAAGGTTTTAATCGTTGTTTTTACTACTCTTACTGCCTGATTTATATTAAGTTTAATCATCATGGTATATTGTGTTTTACGTTTAATCAACGTTGATAATACTCACTTTTTATCTTTATTGACGTTGTTTTACTGGCAATCCCGAGCAGTTTTCATAAATCACCCTCCTTTACTTTATCCTGATAAATCAACCCGTAAATAGACTGAGAGTATAAAAATACCCTTTTATGTTTTTTCGGATAATATTCTTTTTCTCGCTGATTTTTTTCAACTCTCTGTTAATGGGATTCGATTAGATTCAATTAACATCCTTTTAAAAATTTAACTTATAGTTAAATCTGCTCTTTATATAAAAGCTTTAATATCTCTGTTTTCTTAATTTCAAATAGTCATAGCAAGCCAAGTAAATGTAAAATAATAACGTTGTAAGTAGCCTGGGATTTTATTCAGTTAAATCATTTACTTTTGGGTTTTGTTATTCCGATTTTTCATGATTGATGATTTAATTGGTTTATGAAAAAGTTTATTCACTGATTGAAAATGCCATTTAAACCAGTTAATTTTAAATATATTATCTGATTAACCTATTCTATGTTCTTATTTATCCTTTTTCATTGATGTTTTTATGATGAGCAGCTTTTAAATTGTTATTAAAAGCCATTTTTTTAACCTCTGTTTTTAATTGGTATAATAAGGTTTTAATCGTTGTTTTTACTACTCTTAATACCTGTTTTATATTAAGTTTAATCATTATGGTATATTGTGTTTCACGTTTAATCAACGTTAATTATACTTGCTTTTTATCTTTGCCAATGCTGTTTTACTGGCAATTTTGAACAGTTTTCATAAGTTACTCTCCTTTCTTTGTATCTTCATAAATCAACCAGTAAATAGCTTGACGGTATAAAGATGCCCCTTTATGTTTTTTCGGATAATATTATTTTTTTCGCTGATTTCTTTTTAATTTTCTGTTAATGGTTAATGGATTTCGATTAAATTTTATTAACGTGTTTTTAAATAGCTGCACTTATAGTTAAATCCGTCTTTTATATAAAATCTTTAATATCTCTGCTTTTTTGTTTCTAAATATCATGGCAGGTTAGGTAAATGTAAAATAAGTGGAGGATAGCATTGCCGATAAAAAAATTAAATATGGATGTGAATAGGCCGTTAAAGGGAAATGCAGATAAAAAGATAAAAAGATAAAAAGATAAAAAGATAAAAAGATAAAAAGATAAAAAGATAAAAAGATAAAAAGAACCATTTTAAAATGGTGATATCGAGTAAAGCGTTTTTTGTTCCGATAGTTTTCTTATTTTTTAATTAAAAATTTATTTAATGAATGGTTTCCATTGAGATATTTTTGTAAATCTAATAGTTTTTCCGTTTCCCGCCTTGTATTTAAATTTTCCCATTTTCATTAAATTGACACTCGAATTTTATCGCTTTTCCTTTTTCCTGTATTTGATTTTTAGGTTCAAAACCAAAAGGGATAATAGATATACTAATGGTATTAAAATCAAAGTCCATTTCTTTAATCATTTTTAATACTGATAAACGCTATTGTTATTTTTTCGCTATGCGGTTAACTCTGTTAAATGTTTTAATATAATCTCATATTTTTGTTACTTCAATTAACCCACATTGAAGCGTTGGCCTTAGCTCAGTTGGTTAAGCGGTTAAACTGGGAGGAGATACTCGCCAGTGCGGTGAATGACAAGGAAACATACCAGATCTATCTATAAGCTCCAATCAGCGCTGGCTTACCGTAGCTATGCACCCCGGTAGATCACTCATCAGGCCGGAAGATCTCGGAGATCTTCCGGCCTTCATTTAACAATGATACGTATATAACGGGAGAGCAGCGCCGTGCCTTGCAGCAGGTTACCGCCCAGCGTCGCGGGCTGTTCTTCCAATAACTGCCAGTCGCACAGACCGTTTTTCAGCAGACCTTTCTGGCGAGTGAGGTAACTGGGGAGATCTTCGCCTTCGATTAACTGATCGCGCGAGATATTCAGCGCGGGGGCATCGGGAGCGATGATGATGTTTACGGTCTGTTCCTGATAGCCTTCCGGTAACGTAATGCTGCCTTCCGTGAACCGACAACGTGGGAGATTGTCTATCTTTCTTTAGTCTTATTTAATCATTAAGTGATGTTATTAATACATTAAGCATGTTCGTCAAAATTGATAATCATTACTGAACAGAATTGGGAGGTATCACCTTCTCAGTCATCAATAAAGATACATAATCAATAATGTTATCCGCTTAATATTCAGGCAAAAGAATATAACAA
>NZ_JAJAFX010000045.1:0-40226 GCF_025384845.1 Photorhabdus temperata
ATTAAACAATGGGTACAATACAGAAGATAGTCTTTTCACTACTAAATAAATAACTCACCTGACTACCAAAACGGAAATATTCGCATATCCGACAATTCCTGAAGCGTTTGAACCTAATAAATGCGTCGAAATATTAGGTCGCCTGGAGCCAATGATAATTAAATCGGCTTTAATCTCATTTGCTGTTGATAATACTTTGTCCCTTGGTGATCCAAAAGCGACAGAGAAAGAGACCCGCTCTTTTGGTAAGTTTATTTTTTCAACAACTTTTGCCAGTTCTTCTTCTGATCTTGCAATAGATTTCTTGGCAAAAGAGTTGATCAAGTCATAATGATAACTATAACTAACTGAAAATCTCGGTACATCAGGAATGGAATGGAAAAGATGTATATTGGCATCAGACAACTTAGCCAAATACTCTGCATGTGCAATCGCTTTATCGGTCAATTCATCTTCTGAAATTTCCACCGGCACTAAAATAGTCTTGTACATATGCACTCCTATATTTATATACCAAACCGAACTACTTCAATGAGTATATAAAATATTCCATTATTTGCTGTGAGTTGTTTAACTAAATCAAACAAATTACTGTATAACTCATTTTTCATTACTCAGTGTCAAGATGCCATTTGTGTAATATCCGGTGGATGAAAGGTGTTACAACAAGCCCTAAAGTAATCAAGAACACACTTTCCAGAAATAACCCATATATCGCAATAAAATATTTACCAGGCAAACTAACAGGGACAGGATCTAACCCCTGTGATCCAAGCATAGATAAGGCGTTGAGCAAAGACTCAGAAAATGAGTGCCCTTCTATCAGGTAAAACCCCAGCACACCCGGAATTATTCCAATAAAGAAAAATGTGGCGGCGATAAGGTAAAAACGCGCCACCCGCCATAGGAAATGATCCAGACGAATCAGTTTATCAGTAAATTTCTCCATAATTATTTCATCCGCAATAATTCTGCACAGTCACATGCAATCTCAATGAAAATGAAGCCAGATCAAGCTTTACTAAATAGCTTTAACTAATGGTAAGCCATACTAAGATGGCTTACCAATCCATCCAATTAAGAGCCCATCCCATTAGGGCTATTTTATTTACCACTTTGTCAAAAAGAGCGAATCACTCCTCACGTACTCTGTATACGCCACGATTTTCTGAACACTCTCTATGCTCACTGTTCATTCACAAGAACAGTCTGCAACAATTACGCCTACTGGGATAGGCTCTAAATTTCAGCTATCTTACCTGATAACCAAAACAGATATTTTCGAGTATTTGACAACGCCTGCTGCATTAGATCCTAATAAATGCGTTGTGATATTGGGTCTCCTTGAGCCAATAACAATAAGATCAGCATTAATTTCTATAGCAGTTGCGGTTATTTCGTCTCTTGGTGAACCAAATGCAATGGAATAGGATAGCTTATCATCAGGAATATCCATCTTATCAAGCAGCACTTTTAAATCATCTTCTGCTTTAATTGTCGCTTTATCCCTAATTTCCTCATATCCTAATGAATATGCATTAACAATCGCCGATGAGATTGGCAACACATGAAGTATATGGAGCTGCGCACCCGTTTCTTTAGCTAAAGACAGTGCATGCTTAACCGCTTTACTCGTTAGTTCATCTTCTGAAATATCTACCGGTACTAAAATAGTTTTGTACATATGCACTCTCCTATATTTACATACCAAACCAGACTACTACATTTAGTATACTCTATATCCGGTTAATTACTATGAGTTATTTAACCAAACGAAAACAATGATAAAAAGAAAAAACACTTATAAAAGTAAAAATCAATCATCATGATAATAATAAATCTATTACTGTTTGTCATCAATGATGATCCAGCCCATTACTCACAAAAGAAAAAATCAATTAATACCTTTATTCAATATATCATCCTGTACATAACGATAAAATAACGATGATAGATTAAGGATTTTTCACCTATCACACCTGCTTACCTGTCCTTTATCTATCGCGTTTTAAGGGATGCCAAAAGTGACATGTACAGGGGCAATAACATCAACCCCTGAAGCCTATTTTACTGCCGGTATAACGCTTTTATTTGCTGAACAGTATTTTCAAATATCTTAGCTTGTTTTTCATCGTCCATTTCTGCAATAGCACGCTCCACATTCAGTATAACTTTCCCGGCATTAGCTTGCCCCAGCGTTTTAAGAGCCGAAGCCAACAACATTTTTAAACATGCCACTTCTGTTGCCAGGATTTCGGTATCGGAAGATGAAGCCAAATCAATGTTACCCATAGTCGTTACCTGCTTAAGTGTTAATTACGTCATGAAAATAATAACTATACCACATAATCCATCCCCTATTTTTATACATCTGGTAAATATATCTACAAAAACAAATGTTAACAAATTGTTAAAACTATTTATTTTATAACTATTTTTGCAGTTATTAATTCTATGATAATCAGAATATGCGGGATGTTATTGTTGTAAATAAATAATACATGTTGCCATATAAGATAATTCTCTTTTGTCTTTGAGAGATATAAGTATAATATTCACATTCCTGATGAATTTTTGCGATAATTTATCTATTCTATTGTTTTATATAATTTTTACTAAAAATCAAAAAATAGATTACTGAAGTTAACTCTTCTGAAACAAATTTAATTCACAAGCAATATCAATGAAAGCTCATGTATGAGCATAGGGCCAGTTGGAGATACTTTTTTGATAAATGTTTTGTTAGTCGATGATCATGAATTGGTCAGGGTTGGTGTAAAACGTATTCTTGATGACGTGAAAGGGATAACAGTTACAGGAGAAGTCAATTGTGGTGAAGACGCGATAAAATGGTGCCGGACGAATAAAGTAGATATCGTGTTAATGGATATGAATATGCCAGGCATCGGTGGCCTGGAGACAACAAAAAGAATCCTGCGTTACCATCCTGATGTCCGGGTAATTATGTTGACTATCTATACTGAAAATCCATTACCGATGAAGATGATGCAGGCAGGCGCCAGAGGGTATCTCAGTAAAGCCTCTACCCCTCAGGATATGGTCAATGCGATCCGTACTGTTAATGCCGGGCAGCGCTATATCGCTCCCGATATTGCCCAGCAGATGGCCCTTAGCCAAATTAACCCACAGGCAGATAATCCACTAAGTTGCCTGTCTGATCGTGAATTACAGATTATGCTGATGATCACAAAAGGACAAAAAGTGAGTGATATCTCTGAACAACTTAACCTCAGCCCAAAGACCATCAATAGCTATCGTTATAGAATGTTTAGTAAACTCAATATCAGCGGTGATGTAGAATTAACACATATGGCAATACGTTATGGGCTGTTCGACACAGAGAGTCTATTAAATAGTGACGGAACAATTTGATTCAAAAGCATTTTTAAAAACAGTAACCAGTCAGCCTGGTGTTTATCGTATGTACGACACCTCGGGAACGGTTATTTATGTCGGTAAAGCTAAAGATTTAAAAAAGCGGCTTTCCAGTTATTTTCGGGCGCAGGTCGCCAGCCGTAAAACCGAATCGCTGGTCAAAAACATTGCTCAAATAGATGTTACTGTCACACATACAGAAACCGAAGCGTTGTTACTCGAGCATAATTACATCAAGCTTTATCAGCCCCGATATAACGTTTTACTGCGAGATGACAAATCTTATCCTTATATTTTTCTCAGCGCAGATAAACACCCACGGCTGGCAATGTATCGGGGCGCTAAGCATTCTAAAGGTGAATACTTTGGCCCATTTCCAAGCTCTTATGCGGTACGTGAATCATTAATCTTACTGCAAAAACTTTTTCCTATCCGGCAATGTGAGGACAGTGTCTACCGCAATCGCTCCCGGCCATGCCTTCAATATCAAATTGGCCGATGTCTTGGACCTTGCGTTAACGGTTTGGTAAGTGAAGAAGAATATCAACAACAAGTTGATTATATTCGCCTGTTCCTTTCAGGCAAAGATCAGCAAGTTTTAACCAAATTGATTAGCCGAATGGAAGAAGCCAGCCAGCAACTGAAGTTTGAAGATGCTGCAAGATATCGCGATCAAATTCAAACCGTTCGTCAGGTCACTGAGAGACAATTTGTTTCAGGCACAGACGACGACCTGGATGTTATCAGCATTGCATTTGAAACGGGCATGGCTTGCCTGCATGTCCTGTTTATACGTCAGGGCAAAGTACTGGGGAGCCGAAGTTATTACCCTAAAATACCGGCCGGGACAAAACCCGACGAGATTGTGCAAACATTCCTTGGTCAATTTTATTTACAAGGCAGCCAAAACCGGACTTTGCCATCAGAAATTTTGCTGGATTTTGCTCTGCAAGAGAAAGATATTTTATCTGATTCTTTATCTGAAATATCTGGTCGAAAAATTCATATTCAAACCCGCCCTCGCGGAGACAGGGCCCATTATCTGAAACTCGCCCGGACAAATGCAGCAACAGCGTTGATTACCCGCTTATCTCAACAATCTACCATTCACCGAAGACTAGAATCTCTCGCCCATTTAGTTCAGTTGGCAAAAATTCAGAGAATGGAATGTTTTGATATCAGTCACACTATGGGGGAACAAACTGTTGCATCTTGTGTTGTTTTTGACAGTAATGGCCCACTACGTTCTGAATATCGGCGCTATAATATTAGTGGCATCACGCCCGGAGATGATTACGCTGCCATGAATCAAGTATTGCGCCGTCGATACGGAAAGGCATTGGATGAATCAAAAATTCCCGACATTATTTTTATTGATGGCGGTAAAGGGCAATTAGCTCAGGCAATAGATGTATTCCAGTCTCTTGATGTTGAATGGGACAAAACACGCCCACAATTGATAGGCGTTGCCAAAGGAAGTGATCGCAAAGCCGGGCTTGAAACGCTATTTTTCGCGGCAGAAGGTGAAAGTATGGCACTGCCACCGGACTCACCTGCCCTGCATGTGATTCAACATATCCGTGACGAATCACATAACCATGCGATAACGGGGCACCGCCAGCGGAGAGATAAAGTGAGAAAAACCAGTACGCTGGAATCTATTGCCGGTGTTGGTCCAAAACGCCGGCAAATGTTACTGAAATATATGGGGGGGTTACAGCCTTTACGCAATGCAAGTGTCGAAGAGATCGCAAAAGTACCGACTATTTCCTATGCATTAGCAGAAAAAATTCATAATGCATTGAAACACTAGGTGCATTGATGCACCATACTTATAAATTCCACTATAGCCAGATAGTTAAGAAGCACTATGCAATTAAATATACCAACATGGCTCACCCTATTCCGTATCGCCCTGATCCCATTTTTTGTTCTGGCATTTTATTTGCCATTCAAATGGGCGCCGATGGTCTGTGCCATAATTTTTGTTGTCGCTGCGGCGACAGACTGGTTTGACGGTTTTCTTGCCCGCCTTTGGAAGCAGACAACTCGCTTTGGCGCATTTCTTGATCCTGTCGCTGACAAAATCATGGTTGCTGCCGCATTAGTATTAGTTTCCGAGCATTATCATACATGGTGGATAACACTCCCCGCTGCAACCATGATAGCACGTGAAATTATCATCTCTTCTCTCAGGGAATGGATGGCTGAATTAGGAAAGCGCAGTAACGTTGCCGTTTCCTGGATGGGTAAGGTAAAAACAACAGCACAGATGGCGGCATTAATTGCCTTATTATGGCGCCCTAGTTTTGAATTCGAGCTGGGTGGATTCATATTACTTTATGTTGCTACAGTGATGACATTTTGGTCAATGTTTCAATATGTCAACGCGGCGTGGTCTGATTTGCGTGAAGCTTGATCGAAGTGACGTAAAAATCATCGAACAAACACACCCTAACAATAATTGTGTTGACTCAATACGTGAAGTAAGTAGAATGCAACGCATCGAACGGCAGATGAGATTTACGAAAACAAATAAGTAAATCAGCCAGTTCGAAGCGGTGCGGGAATAGCTCAGTTGGTAGAGCACAACCTTGCCAAGGTTGGGGTCGCGAGTTCGAGTCTCGTTTCCCGCTCCAAGTTACTAGTTAGGATGAATGGTTAGTAACTTAATAGCTGATAAATAAGGCGCGTTGGCAGAGTGGCCATGCAGCGGATTGCAAATCCGTCAACCTCGGTTCGACTCCGGGACGCGCCTCCAAATTCAGCCCAGGTGGTGAAATCGGTAGACACAAGGGATTTAAAATCCCTCGGCTGTAAGGCTGTGCGGGTTCAAGTCCCGCCCTGGGCACCATATATAAGTTTATTGATGTCTAATCAAGTAAACAATCTCTTAGAAAGACCTGATAAATCAATCAGGTCTTTTCTTTTTACATCTATTCTAGTCTATTGCAATCAATATGCACCAAGGGGCATAATCTGGGGCACCTGCACTTCTATTTTAAATGTGCCCCCATAATGAAACTAAACGCACGACAAATCGACACAGCAAAACCCAAAGAGAAAACCTATAAACTCGCTGATGGTGGCGGCCTCTATCTGGAAATCACTTCACGCGGTTCTAAATACTGGCGCATGAAATACCGCCGTCCTACCGATAAGAAAGAAGACCGACTAGCTTTTGGTGTATATCCGGTAGTGTCTTTAGCTGATGCAAGAATTAAAAGAGATGAAGCTAAAAAGTTGCTTGTTCAAGGTATTGACCCTAAAGCAGAGAAAAAAGGAGCACAATCCGAGTCAAAGGAGACATATACCTTTGAACTAATTGCCCGAGAATGGCACACAAGCAATAAACGATGGAGTGAAGATCACAGCAACCGAGTTCTGCGTAGCCTTGAACATTATATTTTTCCTCATATTGGTACGCTCGATATATCTACTTTAAGAACAAGCCACCTTTTAGCTCCGATCAAAGCCGTTGATGCCGATGGTAAACATGACATTGCCCAACGATTGCAACAGCGTGTTACTGCTATTATGCGTTATGCCGTCCAGAATGATATTCTTGAATCCAGCCCTGCCAATGATATGGCTGGCGCTCTCACTACAGTGAAATCCAACCATCACCCTGCCCTATCCCATGAACGTTTACCCGAATTTCTTACCCGCATTTCTTGCTATCGAGGACGCTTAATCACTCGCCTCGCAGTAGAACTAACTTTACTCACGTTTGTTCGTTCTAGTGAGTTGAGATTTGCGCGTTGGGGAGAGATAGATATTGAGAGGGCTATCTGGTGTATACCCGCAACAAGAAAACCCATTGAAAAGGTCAAGTTTTCTGAACGTGGCATGAAAATGAAAACAGAGCATATTGTACCATTGAGTCGTCAGGCTGTTTCTATCATCGAAACCTTATACGGGCTGAGTGGCGATTGTGAAGTGATGTTCCCTAACGATCATGACCCAAAGAAAGTCATGAGTGAAAGCACAATTAATAATGCCTTGCGCGTTATGGGCTATGACACCAAAACAGAAGTCTGTGGACATGGATTTAGAACAATGGCACGCGGTGCTATGGGTGAGTCTGGATTATGGAATGATGACGCAATAGAACGCCAGTTAAGCCATGTAGAAAGAAAAAAGGTTAAGGCTGCATACATTCATACTTCTAAACATTTAGATGAAAGGCGGTTAATGGTTCAGTGGTGGGCGGACTATTTGGATGCAAATAGAGAAAAACATATAACACCGTATGATTTCGCTAAAAAGAGCCGGAAATAGCTTTGTATAAAGTCACAAATTGGATACTTGTAAGGCTGGATGAATAGACAGTGATAATTGTCTTTAGTAGACTATCCAAGACGTTAAAGAATAAAGCTATGCCTAGGGTCGCTCCCGAAAACCCGTACACCTCTACGGACTGGCATAGCTCCTACAAATAGAGGACGTGAGGTGACACGATGACTAGGGATGTTGAAATCCAATTCGTTACTTTCAGGGATGTGGTTCTAACAATTAAAAGTAAGTTACTTGGTGCTGATTTGGTTGAAGCTGCAAAATGGTTACAGAAATATATCCATCCCAATAGATTGATGCGTAGAAATTCGTATATATCTGGAATACCTCCACTCATTTTCTTTGATGAAAATAAAAGAGTTTGTGTTGAGCAGCATGAAATGAAAGGTGAATTACTATCAATGATAATTGGTTTTCCGGTGCTATTTAATGAAAGATGTTATTCAACTTATGGTTTCGATAAAAACAGACTAATTTCCTTTTTTAAGAATCATAAAATAGATATAGATTTTCCTATCACCGATTCACCTATTGGAATGATGACATTAGCAGATGAGAAAGAAGATAGTAAAGATGAAATCATAGAAGAGCTTCGTAAAGAAATTGATTTATTACGCAAAGCTAACGAATTAAATTCAAAAGATGATATCTTATTTTTGAACAATTTTAGACAAGACGATCCATTAGCTCTTGCTATAGAAATAAGAAATAAAGAATGGGTTGGATATAATCCTGATGATAAATCAACCCGAGGTAATCAAGAGAGTATCATAACAGCTCTTGTTGATCGGGGTTTTTCAAAGAAACAAGCTGAATGTATAGAGCTTGTGGCGTGTCCAATAAAGAGATAACAAAGTTACTATCAGGGTAGATTATCCATCTGCCCTTATCCTTCAAGTAAGCTCCTATTACCCTCACAGTAAATTACCCTGAACCCTAAAGATCTTGCTATCAGGGTATATTCTTATGCCAACATCGCTCTTGTAATTTGAACGTACATAGGAGTAAACAAAATGGCTAAAAATTTTATTCGTCTACCCGAAGTTCAACGCAGAACTGGTTATAGCAAGGCGTGGATTTACAGACTTATCGCAGATGATAAATTCCCAAAGCAAGTTAAAATCGGTACTCGCTCAGTCGCTTTTGTTGAATCAGAAATTGATAGCTGGATAGATCAACGTATCGCGGAATCTCGCGGTGAGGTAATGTAATGAAAAAATTCATATTACCTACTGACGAACAGAGGAAATATGTTCTTTCCGTTTATGGAGAATTCGAGCGAAGAATAAGGGAAGCAGAGAGAAAAAGACTAACGAGTATATCGAGAGGACATTGCCACAAATTAGAAAGTCTAGGTCTATTTCCCCCTCGTTGTCATTTTGGTCGTAATTCCTGCGCGTGGCTTTTAAGTGATGTTTTATGGTGGATACGTAATCCTCCAACTATAGAAAACGTGAATAACCCATATAGCCGTAAACCAGCTAATTAAGGAATAACATCATGAAAAAAATTACTGCCTTGGTTGGCAACGGTCAAATTTACTCTAAATTCAGCCGGAGCGATATTTTGAATAATGAATTGTTCTGTAAAGATGCAAATAAATCTGCTTTAGCAATGCCAGAAGTAATTATTGTTGGCAATAAACCAGTAACGACTTCTCAGGCAATTGGAAAATATTTTAAACGTGACCACGACAAAATAATAAAAAGAATTGAAAATCTAGATTGCTCTGACGAATTTTTAACCCGCAACTTTCGGCGGGTTCAATATTGGCATCGTGGTAATGAGTATGATTCCTATGAAGTAACAAAAGATGGTTTTTCATTCCTTGTAATGGGCTTCACTGGCAAGAAAGCGGCTGCGTTCAAAGAAAACTATATCAAACAGTTTAACTACATGGAGAACTGGATCACCGAACGCCTGGAAACTAAGGCCGAGTATCGCAGTCTTGCTGATGCTGTGAAGTTATACATTGAGCGTAACGGTGATGATCAGCGAGGACACACCTATAGCAATGAGTTTTATTTCCTTAATACGCTTGTACTTGGTGAGTCTCCGAAACGGTGGGCTAAAACTCGCGATATTCACACAAGGCAAATTCGGGACAATATGAGCACGGAGCAGTTGGAATTACTTACTTATTTGGAAATGCGTAGTGCTGCTTTATTTGATCTGGATATTCCTAAAGACGAAAGAAAACAGAAGCTAACAAAACTAACTCAACGTTGGTTAGCTAAACGCATGGAGGCTAAATAGTGATGCCGGTAAATATCATGGAACATTTAATGTTCCAACCTAACAATCACGTTAATCCACTGATAAATATTCAGACTACGAATATACAGTCTGGTCAAAGTTTGCAGCCACCATTTAGTGGAGTACAAAAAGAAAAGGATAGCACGGCGAATACTACCCTTAAAATAATCAGCTTTTTGCTTCGTGAAGCAAATCAACGCATTAATGATGCCTCAAATCTGAGGAACGAAGTAAATCAATTAGTTAACTTACCCTCTTTTAGAGGAGCGGTTAACCGAGGTAATAAGATTTACTCAGTTAACCAGACAACTAATTGTTGGTTGGTTCAAGAGTTAGATTCGATACCTCTTGCTTGTAATTCTTTACGGATAATGCGCTTTATCCATGCAGAAACAGAAGCGTCGCCATCTTGGGCTAACGCTGCTTTTATTCCTTGCTCAAGGGATGGTTCTACTCTTAATGCGATTTGCTTATTTCCCTTTCCTGATATCCTAATGGTTGACACTTGGTTTACTCCTGTTTATATTGCCTTCGTATACCAAGTGTATGACAAGTGTGAACCAAAAACAACGCCCCGAAGTAAGGCTAACACTATCGAGGCGTCTAACCAACAACCGTTAATACAGGTAACGATTATGGCTATACAACAGCATAACCAAACTCGCCTTAAATTTACATTCCTAATTGCGTCAAGCAATCAACGATTGGTGGATAGCGAAAATGAAGCGAGTCTACTGGTGGGTAAGTCTAATCTGGTGTTTGTATCGCGTCATCTGAAGTTCGTGATGGCTTTGATAACCTCGTCATTATGCCAACTATCCGTCTCACCAAAGAATACACCTGCGCAAGGAGAGCTTAATTATGTCTGATATCTATAACTACCTAGCACGCTGTGACTTTAACAACATGAGCACTGAGGAACTTAAAGATTTGCGCAAGCATTCAGAAGGGGCGCACAGTTCGATTATGGCGGGATTATCTACTTTGGGGGAGTTGGCTTTCTGGTCAACGGACAAGGATAATAAAGAATATTCAGGTGATCAGGCCAGGAGTGATTTACGCCGCTCAATGGTTGAGATATTTAACCAACATGACACACCCTATAGTCCTAGCGGAATAAACAACGCGATTAACGCAATGAAATTGCAACTCCCTGTTATCAGAGAGCAACTCAGGGAAATCATCGGATTTAGTAATGGTATTTATGATTTATCGACGAAGGTGTTTAAGCCTCACCAACCTGAACACTGGCTAATGAACCATAATGGCATTGAATTTACTCAGCCCGTAAAAGGGGAAAATTTGCAGGCACACGCTCCGAATTTTTACCGCTGGTTATCCCATGCCGCGAGTAATGATGTGAACAAGATGGCCCGCATTAATGCCGCCCTGTTTATGATATTGGCAAACCGTTATGACTGGCAGCTATTTATTGAAGTGACAGGCGAAGGCGGTAGCGGTAAAAGTGTGTTTACTTATATCGCGACTTTATTAGCCGGTGAACACAATACCGCAAGCGGCAATATGAAAGCACTGGATGAAGCTAGGGGACGTTATCAGTTTGTCGGAAAAAGTCTTATCACATTACCTGATCAGGTCAAATATGTCGGTGAGGGGGCTGGTATCAAAGCTATTACGGGCGGTGATTTAATTGAAGTTGACGGCAAATATGAAAAGCAATTTTCAACGATTATTAAAGCCGTTGTATTAGCCACAAATAACGAGCCAATGAGCTTCACCGAGCGTAATGGCGGTATTGCAAGGCGGCGTGTCATATTTCCTTTTAATAATCCGGTTAAGGAATCAGAGAAAGATCCATTATTGTCTGAAAAGATTAGCCGTGAGTTACCTATCATTATTCGTTATTTGCTGGGGGAATTTGCCAGCCAGGAGAAGGCGAGAAAATTACTGCATAAGCAACGGGATTCAGGGGAAGCCCTCTCAGTGAAGAGTCACTCAGACCCATTATATAACTTTTGCGGTTATCTGGTTTCATTGGGTGAAGCTGCTGGCATGAAAATGGGGAATAAGAACATCGTTCCAAGAGCGCCCCGTATTTACCTGTATCATGCTTATCTGTCTTTTATGGAGGCTTACGGATTTGATAGGCCGCTCACATTAACAAAGTTCGGTGAATCCATGCCAAAGGTGATGCAGGAATACCAAAAGGATTACCGAAAAGTCAGAACTAAACAGGGTTATTTTTACAACGTCAATTTAGGTGATGAGGCTGAAGAATGGCTTCCTGCTGTACCTGAACGCAGAGACTTATAACCAACCCTATATAAAGTTTTGACGTTAAGTATGCACCCTATACACAAAATCATATAATTAATTGATTTTAAATACAAAAATAGGGTGTATAGTTATCTTTCACCTGTACACCAACTATGCATGCTATACACCAATAATTAACGGTAAGGGTGAACAGGGTGTACGGCTGGTGAATACAGTGTTAACCCTCGCAAAGCAAGATGTATCAAGGCTTACAAAGAAATATGTATAAGGTGCACAGTTGAGAGGCTCAAAAAGATTTTCAGGGGGCTATCCTCTGGCTGGCATAAATAATTATTTTTTTATTTTTCAGGGGGCATCAAGCCAATTACACAAGAAGATATAAGAACACATTACGATTATCATAATATTATTCAGTTAGACGATTTACATACGGCTGAATATCGTCAGTTGGTAAATGGTCACGCTTTTTTCTTTCAAGATTCTGGTGGCTGTTTAAGACATTCCTTATCACAAGAAATATTGGCGGCCAATAAAGAGCAATGAGATGTTTTAATGGAACAGTTATAGGGATTCAGAAATATTATAAATGATGTACCTGAATGACTGAGTGAAAAATAATATACTTATAGCCGAGCCTTATAAACTCGGCTTTTGATATAGCTATATCAAAGTAAGCCAATTAAACCTGTAACGCCAGCTCCGACAATACTTGCTACAGTATTATTCTCTAAAAACTTTATTAGCACATTTTTAGCTTCCTTATCACCGGATTGAGCAATTTTTTCAGCTATATCCTGAATGCTGATGTTGGTAATTTGAGAATTATTATTACCAACCTGCACCTGATGTCCTGATATATTGCCAATATTAAATAACGTTTCGTAATTCTGCTACACATGGCCTTCTTCAACCCATTGTTATACATAGAATTATGAGTGATATAAGATGTAGCGCTATTTTGGAATCTTATTTAACGACTGAGTTATGATTTTTTGATTTATGTTCACTGGCTGTCATAATCTCTACTTCCATAATTAACATGTGCTTGTGTTTAGTGCCAACTTGTAGTGTTCCACCGGGTAAAAATGAAACATCCAACACTTTAAGTTCAATTACTCGTTTGCCTGATTTTTGAGTAATTGTATCGCCTATCCCAACATCAGGTTCATCTGTATAAGGAATTTTGACTGTATTCCCTTTTCTACTGGCACTATGTTCTGTGTTATCAATAATTATAATTTCAGGATATGCCAACGCATTAAGATTAAAACTCATGTAAGCCTCTCAGTAAACTATTTACGTTTTCTTGCCGTTGTTCGTGAGATATTAACATAAAGTTTTGTAAATATTTTGCTCTCATGTTATCGCATGTTTTGCGCCTCAAGATAAGGGGGTTTTTTATTATTTTTCATGGTGTTAAATGGTTGGTGCTGCGACGTGTAGGTACGTCTTTTGTTTCAGTTATTCCATGCTGACATCCTTAAAGCGGTGGTTCTGACAGCTACCGTTTTTTTAAACCTGCATGAACAGCAAACCCCTTAACCTACATGCAGAGACACCATGAAAAAATTACTTGAATTGCGCCAGCAAAAAGCCGCTCTAACCTGTCAAATGCGCACCCTTCTCACTAAAGCAGAAGACGAAAAACGCTCACTGACCGAGGATGAAGCGAAACAGTTTGATGAACTGCACAGCCAATCTGACACGCTGAATACTAAAATTGTCCGTTATGAAGCTCTCGCCGATGAAGAACGCTCCCAAGTGGGTAACCCTGTTCAGAAATGTGATCGCCTCAGCAATGACGAATTGCGTACTTATATTCTGACAGGCGAAACCCGTTCACTGTCTACCAGCGTTCCGGTTGATGGAGGTTATACTGTCATCCCTGAACTGAACAAGCAGATCATGCAACAACTTGCTGATGAATCAGTGATGCGTCAAATCTGTACGGTGAAAACCACACGCAGCAGCGAATATAAGCAGTTGGTTTCAGTTGGTGGCGCAGCAGTGGCGCATGGGGAAGAAGGCAAAGTACGCGATGAGACAACAACACCAAAAATAGAAGAAATCAGCATTAAGCTGTTCCCTATCTACGCCTATCCCAAAACGACACAAGAGATTATTGATTTTAGCGACGTTGATATTCTGGGCTGGCTGACCTCAGAAATTGGCGACACCTTTGTAGACACCGAAGAAACGGATCTTGTGAGTGGTAACGGCAGTAAAAAAGCAAAAGGCTTCCTCTCTTATCACCGTGACACGAAAGGCGACAAGACACGTGATTTTGGTACCCTGCAAAAGCTGGAAGTCACCACCCTTGAGGCCGACAGCCTGATTGATCTTAAGTTCTTGCTTAAGATCAAATATCGCAAAAACTCAGTGTGGGTGATGAATTCCAATACTGCTGCTAAGGTGCAAAAGCTGAAAAATGGCAACGGGGATTATATCTGGCGTGAGCGTTTACAGGCGAGTGATCCCGATATGTTGTTGGGCTTGTCTGTCCACTATCTCGAATTTATGCCGGATGGTGTTATTGGTCTGGGCGACTTTAAGCGTGGTTATTTCATTGTTGACCATGAGACCGGCACACGTACCCGTCCCGACAATATCACCGAACCAGGATTTTATAAGGTACATACTGACAAATATTTGGGCGGTGGTC
This sequence comes from Photorhabdus temperata, assembly GCF_025384845.1. Classification (NCBI taxonomy): domain Bacteria; kingdom Pseudomonadati; phylum Pseudomonadota; class Gammaproteobacteria; order Enterobacterales; family Morganellaceae; genus Photorhabdus; species Photorhabdus temperata. The sequence goes on from NZ_JAJAFX010000045.1 coordinate 14,849, forward strand.
TGGTGGATTCCAACGCAATAAAGATCCTTGAAGTAAGCGAAAGTCCCCTATGAGAGATAGGATGAATAAAAATTTTGAAATTCGCACTGCGTCTTTATCCGCTGCTAATAAAAAGCTAGTGGGGTATGTTATTAAATGGAACAGCCGATCCCAAGTCTTGTGGGACGAGTTTGTTGAGCAGTTTGCTCCGACTGCCTTTAATGCCAGTTTAACTTCTGGTGCAGATGTCAGGGCACTTTATGAACATGATCACATGAACCTATTAGGCCGTACCACATCCGGTACGTTACAGCTTGCCGAAGATGCCACCGGATTACGTTTCGAGTTAATACCGCCTGATACACAATTGGGGCGCGATGTACTTACGCTGGTGGAGCGGGGTGATATCTCCGGTATATCCTTCGGATTTAGGTCACTGAAAGATCATTGGGATATCGATCAATCACCCTATGTCAGAACGGTATTGGAAGCTGAATTACGGGAAATCACCGTGACCAGCTTACCCGCCTACCCCGAAAGCGGGGTGGAAATTGCCAAGCGCTCACTGAATGCAGCTAAACCCTGTGATGCTGATTTGCGTCACTACTGGCTACAACTGTCCGAGGTGTAACCATGTGGCCGTTTAAGCGAAAAGTCCCAGAAACCCGAAACATGACCCTTGATAAGTTTCTTTCCCTGGCGGGTATCTCTAACACCAAATCGGGTGAACATGTTTCCCCATCCACGGCGGAGGGCTTACCTGCGGTAATGAATGCCGTCACCGTGATCAGTGAAGCCGTGGCAACGATGCCTTGTTATCTCTATCGGGTACAGCACCAGAACGGGACCGAATCACGCGAATGGCTCAGTGATCATCCGGTTGATTACCTGCTAAATGAGTGTCCGAATGACTGCCAGACACCATTTCAGTTTAAACGTACCTTGATGCGTCATTGTTTGCTGAATGGTAATGCCTATGCGGTGATTGTCTGGGGGCGGGATGGTCAGCCTCAATCCCTGCATCCTTACCCGCCGTCTTCGGTAGTGTCTCAACGGCTATCCGATCACCGGTTCGCGTACACCATCACAGAACCCTACAGCGGCAAGGTGAAAACTTACTTACAGGAAGAGATCCTGCATTTGCGCTATGCCACCGAAGACGGCTTTCTTGGGCGCTCGCCTGTCACCATTTGCCGTGAAACATTGGGCTTAGGGCTGGCACAACAACGCCACGGTGCCAGTATCATGAAAGACGGCATGATGGCGTCAGGGGTAATTAAATCCGCGGATTGGCTGGATGGTGCAAAGGGCGCCAAGGCACTGGAAGCCCTGGAACGTTACAAGGGGGCTCGCAATGCGGGTAAAACCCCTATTCTTGAAGGCGGGATGGAATACCAGCAATTGGGGATGAGTAACCAGGATGCCGAATGGCTGGCCTCTCGTCGTTTCACGATTGACGATATCGCTCGGATGTTCAACGTCAGCCCGATCTTTTTGCAGGAGTATTCGAACAGCACTTACAGCAACTTTAGCGAAGCTTCCCGCGCCTTTCTGACTATCACCATGCGTCCGTGGCTTGCCAACTTTGAGCAACAAATTAAATCGGCCTTGCTGATAGCATCCCCGAAGCGGGGTATTCGTTATCAGGTGGAGTTTGATACCGCCGATTTGCTTCGGGCCAATCCAAGGGAACGCTTCCAGAGCTACGAAACCGCGATTAAATCCGGGGTGATGTGCCCGAATGAAGCCCGCGAACGTGAGGGATTATCTCCCCGTAAAGGTGGTGACGAATTCAGTCAGGCGTGGAAGCAAACCGTTGAAGTGAAGAAGCCCACTGAACCGGAGGACAAAGAATGAGGGCAGGCAGATTAAGGCATCAGGTGACTATCCAGAAAAATGAAATCAGCCGTGATGACTTCGGCTCAGTGATTAATAAATGGGTGGATGTTGCCACCGTCTGGGCGGAAGTGAAAGCAATTAGCGGACGGGAACGAATGGCTTCCGGTGCGGTGTTCTCAGAAGCCACCGTACGTATCTGGCTGCGTTATCGTGCTGATGTGACCACAGCGAACAGCATTACCTATCACGGAGCAAACACGAGGGGAACAGCTTTTAGCATTATGGCGGTTATCCCTGATTCCAAACATACCCGCTTAGAACTGCTTTGCAAAGGAGGCGTATTCAGATGACGGAGATTAAAATCCCCCTGAACGAAATCAAGCGACATTGCAGACTGGATGAAAGCGACACCCTTGATGATGAGTTATTGATGGGCTATGCCGAAGCTGCGTTAGAAGTCTGCCAGCAACATATTGGTAAGCGGTTTGACGAAGGCTTGGTCTTCACCCCTGCGATTAAAGTGGGCTGCCTGCTTTACATCAGCTTGCTATATGAGAATAGAGAGATGGCAACAGATGCAGATCTTAAAGAAGTACCGTTCACCATTAAATCGTTGTGGTCGGTTTATCGTGATGTGGGGGTGTACTAATGCCGTGGTGCCCCTTAAAGCGTTGTGCCTATCCCGGATGCAAACAGCGCGTAAAGTCGGGTCGATGTGATGAGCACAAACGGGAAGCCCGACGGGTACAAGACAGCAAACGAGGAACACGAACAGCACGCGGCTACAGTAATCAATGGGGTCAGTATCGGTTGATGTATTTGAAAGCGAATCCCTTATGTGTGATTTGCCTGAAAGCCAATATCTACACCCCTGCAACCATTGTTGACCACATTATCCCGATAGACGGTGACAGTGATGTGTTGTTCTGGCCCGATTTTAATCACCAATCAATATGTCATAGCTGCCATAACACCAAAACGTTTAAACAAGACCCGATAACCAAACAAAAGCGTAAGAACGGCGAATATCGCGAATGGGAAGAAAGAGCGGTACAGCGTCATGATTGGATATATCAGTAATGAACGAACAACAAATAAATCAATGGGTTAAAGGGTTATTGAAACACAGTGAACTCTATCGACGATCAAAACAGATTGCCGCCTGAGAAACCCGTAGCGAGGCGTGCAAGTCAGCGTGAAGGGGCTAATGGTATGTTTCAGGGATCGTTAGGAGAGCGTATAGAGGGGGTAGGGGCATCAAAAATGACAAACGCCCCACTCGCCGGAACCGATGCTCCCCTCAAATTTTTACGCACGGCATTTTTTTTGAAAATAATTTGATAGGAAAATAAAAGAGTTATGGCAAGAGCACCCAAACCCCCCACTTATCTTAATGACATTGCCACCAAAGAGTGGAAGGCCAAGGCGAAAGTGTTATCAGAGCGTGACGATCTCACCCCTGCCGACTGGAATAATCTTGAATTGTATTGCGTCAACTATGCTATGTACCGGAAAGCCGTTGCCGACCTGGACGAACGAGGATTCAGCATTGCAAACAGTCAGGGCAGTGAAAGCCGTAATCCTTCATTAAGTGCTAAGGCTGATGCGGAAAAAATCATGATTAAAATGTCGTCTTTGCTAGGCTTTGATCCGGTATCACGGCGTAAAAACCCCGTAGAAACCGAGGAAGAGGACGAGTTAGATCGCCTATGAACGCCTGGGAACACTACGCCGAAGACGTAAGAATGGGCAAAATTCCGGCGTGTAAGCGTCTGAAACAAGCTGTTGAACGCTATTATAGTGACCTCAATAATCCGCTTTACACGTTTGATACCGCAATTGTAGAGCGTTTTATCGGGTTTTCTCGTGTCTGTCCGCACGTTAAAGGGCACTTGCGAGGGAAGCCGATAGAACTTGAACCGTGGCAGCAATTTGCCTTTGCTAACCTATTAGGCTTCAAAGTCAACACTACCGGGCGAAGAAAATACCGCAGTGCTTATATTCAGGTACCGAGAAAAAACTCCAAATCGACGGTCGCCGCGATACTGGCTAACTGGTTTCTGGTCATGGAGAACGGACAGCAAGATATTTACACCGCCGCCGTGAGTCGGGATCAAGCCCGTATTGTGTTTGATGATGCCCGTCAAATGTGCCTGCTATCAAAACCCCTGAAAAAACGCGTAACAATACAGCAGCATAAAGTGGTTTACCCCAAAACAAATAGCCTGTTAAAGCCCCTTGCAGCTAAAGCGGCCACCATTGAAGGCACGAACCCCAGTCTTGCTATTGTGGATGAATACCATTTGCACCCGGATAACGCGGTTTATTCAGCCCTTGAATTGGGGATGGGGGCACGTCCCGAAGGTATCCTGTTTGCCATTACCACCGCAGGCAGTAACGTTATTTCGGCCTGTAAACAACACTATGATTATTGCTGTCAGATCCTTGATAGTGAAGAACAAAACGAATCGTTATTTGCCCTGATTTATGAACTGGATGATGAAAGCGAAATTGACGATGAAAGACTATGGAGTAAAGCCAATCCGAATCTGAATGTCTCGGTTGACGCGGATGCACTGCATGACACGATACAAAAAGCGCGAGGGATTCCCTCACAATGGACGGAAATGTTGACCAAACGCTTTAATATCTGGTGTCAGGGAGAAACGCCGTGGATGGGTGAAGGGGCCTGGCTTGCCTGTCAAGCTGACTATGAAGAATCTGACCTGTACGGGCGGGAATGTTACGCCGGACTGGATTTGTCTTCTACAGGAGATATCACCAGTGTGTGCTATACCTTCCCGGTAGAAAACGAGTTGTTATTACTCACCCGCCATTACCTACCCGAAGCACAATTACAGCACCCCGCCAATAAGAACCGGGCCATTTATCGTCAATGGGCGAAACAAGGCTGGTTACGCATTACACCGGGCGACTGTATTGATTATGACCGAATACGGGATGACATTTTAAAAGATAGCGGACGGTTTAGCATCAAACTGACGGGCTTTGATACCTGGAACGCTACCCATTTAAGAACCCAGTTACAGGGTGCCGGTCTGGATGTTGAGCCATTCCCACAAACTTATATGCGATTTAGCCCCGTTGCCAAGTCTGCCGAGGTGTTTGTTAACCGTAAGGTCATTCGTCACAACGGTGATCCGGTTCTGACATGGGCCATGAGTAATGTGGTGATGGAGACGGATGCTAACGCCAATATCAAACCGAACAAGAAGAAATCGGCGAACAAGATAGATCCGGCGATTGCTTTTTTGGTGAGTTTCGGTACATGGCAAATTGAGCATGAAGATTTTGCTTTCAGTCTCAGTGATGAGCAAAGACAACGCCTTGTAGAGTTTAACGGCATATAAAATATAAATAATCCTGCTTATTTGACTCTTGAGTCAGATAATACAATCGGTTAAAGTAATGTTGTCATTGGCAAAATCCAGTGACCAAGGTTTTGCAGCCTTGCGTTCATGGACGCTGGTAAGAAGTTTTTACCAGTGTGCCTGCTATCGCCCTTCTATGGCGGTTCAGGCAGGGGAGGCTCACGCCTCGCCGGACATGAACGCCGGTCTGCAAACCCTGTTTGAATCGCCACCACCAGGGGAAAGGTAAGCAGGAATGACTAAAAATAAAAATGACTGGCATACCGCTGATATCATCGCGGCTTTACGTAAGCGTGGCACCACCTTAGCGGCAGTATCACGTCAGGCAGGGCTTAGTTCGTCTACATTAGCGAATGCTTTATCTCGTTCGTGGCCTAAGGGAGAGTGGATTATTGCAAACAGCCTTGGAATACATCCCTCAGAAATCTGGCCTAGCCAGTATTTTGATGTGAACGGTCATCTTATTGAACGTAAAGCTCGAAATTAATATGTTATTTAGTTGTCATGCAGCCAGCGTAAGTTGCTGGCCGCTATTGATTAATATGATAAGCAGTAGTCGGGATCGTTATTAAAAGTGAAATGAGCTTGAAGAATTTCATTAGTCCAAACTAACATTAAACATAAACCTGAATTTTTAACTCCTCATTTTCTAGATTCGTCTCCTGCATATCCTCCGTATAGAGCATTCATTTTATTTTCGTAATCCTCTCCAAACTTAGAATGCTCAATAAGTAAAATAACAAATGACCTTTCATTTTAAAAACCTAAAGATTATTAGCTGGTTATTATTTTAAGGTATTAAATATGTTCTTCAAGTAATGTTTTCTACAGCATCGAAGTTGTATTCTAAATAGAGTAACAGATACAGGAAAAACTTGGTAGAATATAAATTTCCCTATCTTGCAAGAAGAGCAAAGTATGAAACCTATTTTCAAAAGAACATTAGAAAATTTCAATAGTTTAAACACATCTGTATCATCCCCCCATCCTTCCGATGAAAGCTATATCAAAGAAATTCTCAAATTTCTCAAAAATGAAGGGAATGAATTAACCTCTAATGACATATTTACTTGGGGAAGTAGTCACAATTGGGATAATCAATTTACTAAAAAAGTTTCTGATTGGGCAGATAAGATTAACTCTGGTGGGAGGGTTATTATTAAACATCCAAGGTTGGGTGAGAAATTTAAGCAAGAATTACGTTCCCTTAAATAGCTAATTAATATCATTGAGGCCGCACATCGCGGTCTTTTTTGATAATTACAGTTGGGTTTTTTCTATTCTTCTTTCATGCTGCATAATTAACCAATTATACCTTATGTTACTTTCTACAAGGTATCATATAAGCAACAATTGGCTTGTGAAATCAATACAATAAATTGATAAACCTACTCTTCTAGACTTGAACCAGTGTCCAAGTCATTAAAACGACATTTATACTTGACTATTCTTAAGACTTATAGTTTTTGTTCCAATAGCTTGATGAAATATCAGAAAACTTATAAAAATATGTAAATTCAAATAGATAATGAAATTAAAGGAGTAAAATGATACGGGGGCATAAAAAGGGGCACAAAATTAATAACTAAAAATAAATTCAATATATTCAATTGGTTAATGAAATTTGCCAGTCCCGCCCTGGCACCATATAAAAACTTGCTGTAAAACAGTGAGTTAGGAAAAAGAAAAGGCCACCGCAAGGTGGCTTTTTTGTTGATACAAATCACACTTCACTATTCGTTCACTATATCTTTTCGCTATATTTTCACTTCGGCACCTCTGCCATTTATATGAAGCCGGGAGACCGTCTTTCACCTTTCAATCGGCAAATACTTATACACAGTAGACAGTGATGTATTGTAAATCAGTGATAGTTGTTTCCGTGTGTGACCTTTAGCTAGTAATCTCATTGCTTGTTTCCTGTCTTCAGCTGATAACGATACCGGTCTGCCTCCAACTCTCCCCTGAGCGCGAGCTGCTATTAAACCTGCGTTTGTTCTTTCAACAATCAGTTCCCGCTCCATTTCGGCCAATGCACTCATCACATGAAAGAAGAATCGCCCCATAGCTGTACTTGTATCGATACTGTCAGTAGTGCTGCTTGCTGTTGCTTGGCATCATTGATTTGATGAGCTTTGAGTAAGTCTTTATCAACTACCCACTCTTTGCCATTCCATTTATCAAAATCGGTGGGTGGTTTATTGAATGTAAGTGTGTCAGGCAATTCCCCAATTTCTGTTATCTCAATCGGAGCGCAAGTTTTCGTATCGTAAGCTGTCTTTCAGCGATAATCCGGTAATATTTCCCAGCATTTACCATCCATGCTACGACAAACCGCTTCATCATCAGATTGTGGAAGTTTGGGCGCATCGGGATAAGCACCCGCTGATAAGCTAACACCAAGCATCACATATTCAATATCTGAAGCTGTGAATTCTCTTGTTATCTGATTAGAGTGATAAGCCTTAATCCATCCTGCTTGGGTAGCTAAACCGTCTTTGCCCAAAACTACTACTTCATGTTCTAAAGAATATTTTTGTTCTGTCATTATGCTGCTCTCACTATGTAATTAAATGCGACGTTGCGGGGGCGGGTTTCAGCCCCACCCACTGAGTTTGTATCGATAGACCTGTGATTGATGATTGAACCATGAATATCAGCAGAAACGGGAAAGGAGCCAGCCGTGGGATCAAAACCCTTTAGCCCCCAAGTTCGCTCAAAATAATGGTTGTGTGACTTAAAATCATCGGCCTGGGTTGACAGCAAACTTCGCCTTGAATCAACGCCTCTCTCATCATCCCACCCGCGAATAAATTCTCCGCGCAAATCGGGCAGCTGCCCGGATGAAAATACAGACGCCAGAGCAGGATAAGCCGCTTTATCGAACTTCGCGCCATTGCATTTCAGCCAGCCCGTTGGTGGCGTTGCGAGCGGGTACGGAACAGGAACACCAACCGGAAGCGTAGAGCCCTCCCCTAAACCCAGGTTTTTTATAAACTCACTTTTATTAGGGATATCTGCACCGTTTTGGTCTTTTGTCAGTCTGTTGCTGATATCTGATGCAAGCGCATTGATAGATTTGAGCTGAATAGTCTTACCCTCCGGAGTAGTAATTGTGATTACTCCAGTCTCCGTCATCCACTTATTCAGATTAAACAACAGCTCATCTGTATAACCAAGCTGTGCTGTGACTTTCCGAGCAGCATCTGAATAAGTATCGGGAACCGATGTTTGAATAAAATATGTAGCATTAGAAACAACATCCGGGAATTTATCGATTAAGACTAATTCAGTATCACTATTAACGTTTTTAATTGCTGATAACTTAAAAGCATTCCCGACTTTGATTAAAATAGTCTGAGCCGGAGCAACACCGAATTTATTATCTTTCCAGTGCGTCCCAGTTCCGGTTGCAATATCTGAGTTGGCAGCAATTGAAATTGTGCCGAAGTTGTATGAAGACATGATTATTCCTTAATGATTAAAAATTGAAATAGGTTTCAGCATCAATGTACAATGATTTATGAAGAGATATATGTCGCATACCCATAATACCCCCTTTGTATTTTAATATCTTTAGAAATGCATGGCGTTATATATTTCCTGTCAACTCTACCAACAGCTATTACTTTATTATTTCTTTTATAAATGGACTCCCCGAAATTACATGGCGTGTACATGGGCCTTGATATACCGGGTATCGCAACTTTATCCCCTTCATTATATCCATTTAAGGATACAGATACAGGACGCGTCAATACACCCACGGCTGATGAAAATCTAATATTATTAGAATTATCTCTAATTCTTAAACCATATTTATCATTACGCAAATCATTTTCAAAATTTAAATTCGAAAAAATAACAACTTTAAATTTCCCCGAAGTCATATCAGCTGATTTTGGATTTCTGACCTCCAATGTGATTTTCGGTGTTCGTTCATATCCACGATAAATATTTAAAGCAACAAATGCATTATTGTCATCAGTGTAGAAGAATGGAAGGCAATTATTAAAATTTAATCTACTATCAATAACGCTCAAATTGAACTCACCACTCAATGTAAGTTCTTTCTTATGTGATACGTAGCTGTATTTAATATCTGAATTTAAAGACGAAAAATTAGTATTCCCCGATATCCTTAATCCGTGATTCCCTCCCGATATTGTCGGCCATGCAATTATGACAATATATTTTATGAAATGATTTTTCCCCGTATCTAAAAATTCAGGCCAATAAAATGTAAGATACCCCTGACTATCGCGAGTAACAGATAGATCTTTCCCCCCGTCAGGATAACTTGCAGGTCCATCATCTTTCCATTTTATTTCACCAAGTTTATGGGACGATATTGCATAATCGTGGCCGGGTGGTATTGGATTTGGGCATTTCCACCAGGTATTCCATCCGTTTCCCCAGATGCCCGGCGTGTCTGGCGTAATAACTCCGACGCTCACAATGTAAGCTGGCGCTGTTTTTTCATTAAATATAAACCTTGAAAAATCAAAAGGGTTTGTAATTCTTAAACCGTATTCACTCATAAGAATTCACCCAATTCGATTATTGGAACACCTGAACCATTGAATATATATATCCCCGTGTTAGTTATCCTCATCTTGTAGCCCCCAGACACACCATTTACTTCAAAAACTCCATTTTTCATATCAATACGCAGCCCGGATTTATTCGGCACATAATTAATAGATTTAAGGTCAACACTAACTAATAACTCTTGAATTGTTGCACTGTCAATAAATGCACTGCGCATGAACACTTGCCCGTTCTTGATAAAGAAGACAGATTCAAGCTTTCCGTTCGCAGGATTGAAAACAGCAAATGTCTCTGCACTGAATCCGATATTTGTACTGACTTGTCCATTCTTAACTTGGGCGCCAATAACCATCCCGGTACCATAATATTGCCCGTTATAGTTAATCCCGGCTTTTACTGTATATATTGCTGAACCGTCTCCTTTTTGGTCAAAAACAGTTGTTGCCTTGGTTTCAATCGCCGCTTTTTGCTGCTTAAACTGAGCTTGAACCTGCTGAGTACTTTCTGCAAAGGCCTTGTCCATATTGGAAATTGACAATTCATTTTTATAGATACGGCTGTTAGCATCAGTAAACTTGGTGTTTACATCTGTCTGCCAGCGTGCCCATGACTCATTATTATTAACATACAATTCTTTGAGTTCAGAGATTTCGGCTTTTCTATCGCCGTTCTCAACCATCATCCTGCTATTTGAACGAGATGTTGCACTGGCATTTTCTAGAATGCCCTCAGTGTTGTAATCAATCTGAGATTGAAGCGCTTTACCTGCATCAGCTTTAAGAAACGTATCACCGGCAGCGTCAATTATCCAACTTGCATCTGAAGACGACGCCCCTTTAATAAACTCAGTCCACGGCGACTGATTACCAGTTTTATCAACAAGTCGAGCGCGGAAGTAGAAAGCAACACCTGCGGCCAGTCCCTGCATCGTATAAGTTCGCTGAGGATACGGAACATCAGACAACAGCATCAAATCATTGCCGTCATTAGTCTTACTGTATTGAATCTCAGTATGTTGAGTGTCTGATGTGTCTTCGCCAAAGTTCCAATCAATCTGAATACCGAAAATAATCGGGGTTGTACGGAAATTTAAAGGTATAGGAGGGTTACCCTCTTTACCCTTCAACATTGTTTCAGGAGCGTTAGCCCACACACTTGATATCTCAGAGGCATTGATTGCACGAACGCGGGCTTGGTAACGACCAGCGTAGATATTATCGACTTCAAAGCCCAGGGCGGATGTTCTCGGCGCGGATATCCAGTTACTGTTGTCTTTTCGCCACTCTGCTTCATACGCTATAGCACTGTCAGCAGCATCCCAATCAGATCGCAATGTAGTTACAGCCAGCCCCTGCACTATTTTAGTATAAGAAGATATGCGAACGTTTTTTGCTGGTGGCTGAACACCAGGCGGTATTACAGAGATTGGCTTTTCGTCAATTCGAGCACCAGTATCAATATGACTATACTTATCGGGATTGTGACAAACACAGTTAATAGTGAATGTATTATCATTGTTGTCATCAATGCTTGTGACACGATACAACTGAATAGCCAAATCATCAGCATCAACTGACCACACCGCATTTTTTTGTGGCATTTCTGAATATGCCGCAGTGACAGTAACGACTTTGCCGTTGACTGCTTGTACCGTTCTTGCTTCTGATTTGCCGGATGGCAAATTAACTAACAGCCGATCACCCGCTTTTGTGCCTGGCTCTCTGTCTAACGTGATGTTTCTGTTGTTGCATTCAGATACTCTGCCACCGATTACACGCCCGGAAAACAGCTCATCAGCAACACCTATAATATCTCCGGGAAGTGGTATTTTTCCTTCTAACCCAGTAGCAAATGATACAGTTCTGTCATTAGCATTAGTTAGCAAGGCCCATCTTCCGCGCCGATTAGCTTCACTTTGACGAGTACAACCAATAGCCGTAATTTCTGTTTGATTTACACCGTATCGTCTAACCAATTTATTATCAGAAACAACTTCAACGGCATCATTATAGTGATTGCTAGGATCGCCATACGACACAAGAGCGTGAGTATAGCGATTACGCTGGCTACCACTACCATAATTGAACTTTCCATCGACGACCGATGCTTTAGTAAAAATACGACTAACATCACGCGGCATATCAGCAATTGCAAAAATCTTATTATCTGACCAATACGTCATTCCACGAAAAATTGATGCTAAATCACGTAATACTGTATAAGCCTCATTTTGTGCCTGTATATATACATCACATATAAAACGCGGCTCTTTTCCGTTACCGCCCCGGCCATCTGGTACCAATTGATCGCAATACTGAGCAATTCTATAAAGCTCCCACTTATCAACATGGCTCGTATCCAGCCTGTCACCAAGACCGTATAATTTACTTAATAAGATGTCATAAAAAACCCAGGCTGGGTTGCTACTGTGCGCTAATTTAAATGTACCATCCCACATTCCAGAATACGTGCGATTGACAGGATCATAGTTTGATGGAACTTTAATTAATAGTCCTTTAGATAAGACACTAATTTTCGGAATTCGATTATTAAATTGTTCGGCATTAAATGTAACGAATAAAAGTGCGGTATTTGGATAACGTAATTTTACGTCAATAACTTCAGCTATTGCTTGAATATTAATTTTATCAGCATATCGACCTGAATTTTTATTCGGCGTCAGTCTACGTACACGGATTTGCCAGCCAGTAGTTGCCTTGGGTAAGTCAATACGGTGTGAACGCTCATAAGTTGATGTTGTTTTTCCGTCAAATGCAGTTTTAACTACTTGATTAAATCCAGCGCCATCAGTGTTTAAATCTATTTCATATTCAATACGATAGCCTGTTGTATCTCCGTTATCACGCTGCTGCAATAGTTGCGGCACAGAAAACCGGACACGTACAGCTGATAGCTGTGTGTTACTAATAGAACGTATCCACGGCTGATCACTTTTAAGCTCCATTCCTATGTTAATTTCATTATCAACACTCGGCATTCCCTTAATATATTCCTGATGCTGACTACCTGGTCGGAATTCCCATGTGACGCCCTCAAAATTCCTTGAGCCATCAGAATTGCCAATCGGAGTACCATCTAAAAATATCTTTGTATCATCTAGTACTACAGCCGTAGATACCAGAAAGTTGCATTTTCCTTGATGCTCACAACTCTGAGAAACCGCATGAATTAAGCTTTTCTATGAGTGTCTTTTCTGTTGAAAAAAGTAAGTACGGCTGTAGTACTAGTCCTTTCTGTAAAAAATCACCAACTGCAAAAACACCACGAAAAAATTACTTGAATTGCGCCAGCAAAAAGCCGATCTGCCCTATCAAATGCGCCCCCCTTCTCACTAAAGTCGAAGAAGAAAAGCGCTTTCTAACCGACAATGAAACATTTTTTTTCTTACTTCAGCACCTCCGACCACTCAACATCGGGAGCCTATGAAATATCAACCCTACTCAGTAATACCCGGTATTTCTTCCAGGCTGTTAATCCATCCGCCTGGTAGTATCTCAATTGGACAAGAGAAGCCTACACATACGGGTATTATTACACTGCTCTCACTATGTAGTTAAATGCTATATTGCGTGGCCTTGAGACTCCTATAAAAGTAGTATTAGCAGTCCATCTATTTGCAACTACATACCTAGCCCCCAATGAAATGGCTTTATCTTGAGGAGTATCCCACTTTAGCGCCGCACGATCATGAGATGAGAAACTAACAACATTATTAACTGAATTAACATCCTGTAACAAATAAGATCCCTCCTGCCATGACAATAATAAACGAGATGAATCCACCCCTCTTCCATCATCCCATCCCCGGATAAACTCTCCTCTTAAATCGGGTAATCTACCATCAGGATAAGCTTCAGCTAATTTCGGGTACTGTAATTTGTTAAAAGCTGAACCGTTACAAGTAAAATAACCAATAGGTGGGTGGGGCAACGGCCATGGAATAGGAGAACCAATAGGAATTTCACTGGCTGTTTTAATCCGGTTATCTATCTCTTCGCGGGTATACTCACGTAATGAATTTATTACTTCCTGAACAAGCTTTTGTGTAACCGCCAATGTGTCGCTATTGCCAATCACATTTGTAAGTTGAACAACACCTTTTTGTGTTAATGAAGCACTAGGAATATCTGTTGTAATTTTTTGCTCTAATGCTTTATTTAATTGAGCAGTGAGTTTAGCTATGTTTCCATCATCTAGAACATCATCGCCAGATTGTGTCGCGATAAAATCAGCCACAACAGATGATATGGTTGACGATTGACGTAGTGTCTTATTTAACAAGTGAGTGGGAACATTATCTTGTGAAAACCCAGTCTGCAAACTCTGACTTTCTTCATATCTTTCTTGACTCACTACATTAGCATTATTACTAGTAGAGAAAGCTTTAAAATTATTCTTATGACTCATATGCCCTCCTCGAATTAAATAATATTATTTTATAGACGACTTATCACAATTCAGTGTATTTCAATAAAATAATAATAAAACACCCTTATAACTCAGAAGGCTGATTATTTTTATATAATTCCAAGAGTAAAAAACCTAATATTTCCAACCAAAAATATACTAAATCCATTTATATTTAACATCTGGGAACTATTTTTCTCTTATTTCTTCCATCTCTTCCTGAATCTCCCTCTGTTTAACATTCCACACTGAATCTTTAGGTATTTGGACTAAACACCTAGTGAAATCAACAACGCGATTAACGCAATGAAATTGCAACTTCCTGTTATCAGAGGGCAGCTCAGGGAAATCATCGGCTTTAGTAATAGTGTTTATGATTTATCGACGAAGGTGTTTAAGCCTACCAGCCTGAACACTGGCTAATGAACCATAATGACATTAAGTTTACCCAGCCCTTAAAAGGGGAAAATTTGCAGGCACACGCCCCAAATTTTTATCGCTGGTTATCCCATGCCACGAGTAATGATGTAAACAAGATGGTCAGCATTAATGCCACCCTATTTAGGATATTGGCAAACCATTATCGCGTCTTTATTAGCCAGTGAACACAATACCGCAAGCGGCAATATGAAAGCACTAGGTGAAGCCAGGGGAGTTATCAGTTTGTCGGGTTCAGAGGGCATCTTCTGGCAGGAATTAAATTATTTTTGTTGACCCTGTTTGTTATATAAACGAAGATGTCAGAATAAGTAATATTAACTGATGTAAGGAAGGCATATGACATATAGAAAATATAATTCCAGTGTGGAAGGTTACATGGGAGATTATTTAAGGGGTAATGTAGGCATTAATCAGTTAAAACCTCAACATGAATTCTTTGATGCCGTAGGGTTAGAAAAGGTATTGAATGATAATACTCAATACCACATCGTTCTTACGTTATCAGAAGCCAAAAGCATTATTGAAGATATAAGTCCTTTCCGTCCACCGAATCCATATGACGGAGAAGCATTTGCAAGAGGCATGGAGGAGGAAAACAAGAAAAAAAATCCTATGTCGTATGTATTTTCTGTCACAAATCCTGTTTCTACCTATGCCGGAAATATCTATGATTTACATGGGTTCTATGAAGTTTGCAGAGAGTTTAAGAGGTTAAATATCACCGCGACAATACATATGGGAGAAAATGGAAATAGGTATATTCACCTATCAGGGCATGCAGGTCTTAGACGCCTTGTCAGGGGAACACGATACGGTGCCAATCATCCTAAAATGCTGGCAATGGGGATAGGCCAGCAAGGTCTTAATTCAAGTATTGTTAAAGGTGTCAGATTCTGTATTATCTTCTCTATTGGTTACCGAATGATAGAAAGTATTTTTAAGGATGAATATACCTTAGCCGATTTTATCGGCAACATAACAATGGATATGGCTAAGACAGCTATTATCGCTGTTGCCTCTTGGGCTGTAGGTACAGTTTTAACTGCCACAGCTATTTTAGGTGGTAGTATTATTGCTGTTGCCGGAATAGTTTTGGTTACTGGTATTTTGGTAGCTTATGGTTTAGACATTCTTGACAAAAAATATGGAATAAGTGAAAAATTAATAGCTTTTTTAAAAGAAGAAATGAAAAGAAAACCAAGAACACCAGAAGCGGACTTACAACATTTTTTTAATGGATTAGGAAGGTTGAGGTGAATAGTAAATATTTTAAAGCATTAGGAGGACTAATACTATTATTAATAGTGACATTTATGATGTGCTTAGTTATTAATTCTGTTGTTTCATTAATACTAATGAAAGATGAGATAACATTTTCTAGCACAGTTGTCATATGTTTTATGTCCTCTCCTCTATTATTTTATTCTATATCAGGCTCTATTTTTTTCTTTATCTTTGATAGGCTACCTAAATTTAACAAGTTGATTGTTAAGTACCTGAGCATGCTAATGATTGCATCATTTATCGTTAGTTTTCCTATCTCTTTTTATGTTAGCTATAAGTTAAAAAATGAGGGTTATTTAACATGTGATAAAATCTCATGGATGTCGCCCACAACTTATGTCAAAAACATTAAATTATGTGAGTGAAAAATTTTGTAAATATTCATGTTTTCGCCTATTTAGCCTCTGATTTTTAGGGGCTTTTCTATTATTTTTATGGTGTTAAATAGTGCTTTCTGTAAAAAATCACTAACCGCAAAAACACCATGAAAAAATTACTTGAATTGTGCCAGCAAAAAGCCGATCTGCCCCATCAAATGCGCCCCCTTCTCACTAAGATAGGTTTGGGTGACTTCAAGCGGGGTTATTTCATCGTTGACCATGAGACACGTACCCGTACCGACAATATCACTGAACCAGGATTTATTAAAGCCCACACTGACAAATTATGTGGGCGGTGGTCTGGTTAAGACTCTAACTCTATCAAAGTGCTGGAAGTGAAAACCACGAGGGCATTACTCCCCCCTTTCCTTACTTCGGCATCTCCGGCCACTCAATATCAGAGGTCCACACACATGGGGATTATTATGCTGCTCTCACTATGTAGTTAAATGCGATGTTACGGGGTCTTGATACCCCTACGTAATCTGACTTAACATGCGAGGCCCCCATGGATGAAGCGACCCTAACTCTTACTGAAAGATCTTTATTTCTGGGTGAATCCCACTGTAATACCATTTGATCATTAAGTGATAAGGCAAGAACAAAATCACCTAAACCAACTTCCTGTAATAAATAAGACCCTTCCTGCCATTCCAATAATGAACGTTTTGGATCAACACCACGCCCATCATCCCAGCCCCGAATAAACTCTCCTCTTAAATCAGGTAATCTACCATCAGGATAAGCTTCAGCTAATTTCGGGTACTGTAATTTATTAAAAGCTGAACCATTACAAGTGAAATAACCAATAGGAGGGTGGGGTAACGGCCACGGAATAGGAGAACCAATAGGAATTTCATTGGCTGTTTTAATCCGGTTATCTATCTCTTCGCGGGTATATTCACGTAATGAATTTATTACTTCCTGAACAAGCTTTTGTGTAACCGCCAATGTGTCGCTATTGCCAATCTCATTTGTAAGTTGAACAACACCTTTTTGCGTTAATGAGGCACTGGGAATGTCTGTTGTAATTTTTTGCTCTAACGCTTTATTTAATTGAGCAGTGAGTTTGACTATGTTTCCATCATCCAGAACATCATTACCAGATCGTGTCGCAATAAAATCAGCTACGACAGATGATATTGTTGATGCTTGACGTAATACTTTATTTAACATATGAGTAGAAACATTATTTGGTGGAAACCCAGTCAGCAAACTCTCACTTTCTTCATATTTGCCCTGACTCACTACATTCGCGTTATCATTAATAGAAAAAGCCTTAAAATCATTCTTGTAACTCATATACACCCCTTAAATTAAATGATGTTATAATCAATACATTGAATTATTGTAAAAATAATCCTCTGTAATTCATGCCAATCAAAGTCTAGTTCAGAAAAATAATAATTCAGTATCATTATTAATTACAAGGTTAACTTTTTTATATAATTTTGGAGTCAAAAATATACCCAAAAATTTATATTAAACATCTGAAAAATATTTTTCTTTTATTCCCTCTACCTCTTCCTGCAACTCCCGCTGCTACATTTTTCATCATAAAAGAAACAAACCCCGTTCTTTTAAACGAGGTTTGTCAGTGGTCCGAAGCCACCGTTAGGCAGCTTTTATCGATTTAGATCACATTCAGAATATGATTTCAAAAGATGTTTTTTCAAAATTGAATAAACATTTATTCATTGCGACTATCTATTAACAAAACTATCAATAGCAATCAGGGTCACAATGGTCCTGTTTATCACTCCGGCACCTCCGGCCATTCAATATCGGGAGCCTGTGAAGTATCTACCCTGTTCAGTAATACCCGGTATTTCTTCCATGCCAATAAAGCGGCCTCTTCAGACTTTGTCGAGATTTCCAGGTCAACAGAGTCTTGGAGTAACGATAGTATTTCATTCGCTTGTCGTAACAGTGTTGTTTTCTGCTGCTTGGCTTCTTCAATCTGATGAGATTTCAGTAGCTCTTTATCAGCTACCCACTCTTGACCATCCCACTTATCGTAGTCAGTGACGGGTTCTTTAAAAGTCAGGGTTTCAGGTAGTTCACCGATTTCAATAACTTCCTGCGGCAAACGTGTCTGCTTGTTATAAGCTGTTTTTCCACGGTAATCGGATACAATCAGCCAATGGGTTAAATCAGATGAACGACAAGCGACATATCCCTCCTTAATATCAGGTGGTGCATCTGTGCAAGCATTAGCAGGAAGACCGACACCAATAGGAAGATACTCATCAGTACTGTTTAAATATTCCAGCGTAATCGCATCGTAATTAAACACAATGATACTTCCGGTACTGATAGCAATATTATTTTTATCCAATACAGCCTTATTCATCAGACAATCCTCACAATGTAATTAAATGCTACGTTTCGCGGACGTGTTTCTGTTCCTGTTGAAGCAGCAACCGCATTATCCATATAACCGAAACCACCAGACCCCATTCCGATAGCAATGCCTAGTCCGCGAGAATCAATCCCGTAGTTAACGTTTTGGTAGACACTATTGAGAATACGGCTTGGTGTACCCAAACCCTCGGCTCCAGCATTTGAGTTGGACCACATCCGGCCAATCCTGTGACTATGTGGAGCAATATCTGCCAGTTGATTGGAAAGTAGATATCGATTAACGTCCACCCCACGCCCATCATCCCAGCCACGAATAAATTCACCCCGTAAATCGGGTAATACGCCACTAGGATAAGCTTCCGCTAATTTTGGATATAAATATTTGTCAAAGATAGCTCCATTACATTTCGCCCACCCATTTGGTGGTATGTTAGTCGGCCAAGGAAGAGGTATTCCTACCGGGATTTCTTCAAGTACAGATATGTTCATTATGCTGCCCTTACAATATAGTTAAATGCCATGTTTCGTGGTCTTGACACTCCTATAAAATTAGAATCCGCTAACCATTCTGCTCCAGTTGAATAATTTACAGCTTTTACTGAAAAATAGGGCAACGGCCACGGGATAGGAGAACCCACAAGTATATTAATTTCTTCACGTAATGAATTTATTATTTTCTGAACAAGCTTTTGTATAACCGCTAATGTGTTGCTATTACCCAAATTTAATTGATCGATAAGTTTGGCTCTACTCATACCTTTCTTGACTCACGACATTAACATTATCATTAATAGATAAAGCCTTAAAATTATTTCTCTTGCTCATATACTCCTCTTAAATTAAATAATTTTTCATGTAATAAACATATTAAGTTATTATAAAAACACTTCCTATGCAATTCACACCAATCAAAGTCTAGTTCAGAAAAAGGATAATAAGATATTCCCATTACTTATAAGGTTAGTTGTTTTTTACATAATCACAGTAATAAGCAATTCAATATGTTAGAGTCAAAAATACATCCAAGAATCTATATTTAATCTCTAGAAACTATTCTTCTTTCACCCTTTCCTGCAATTCAATAAATATCTATCATCAACTTCAATGGGTAAAAAAATAAGCCCCATAGAGGCTTTATTTAATATTGTTCAACAAAACTTCCTACGTTACCACCTCCAGATTATTTAGCAGCTTCAATCCTCTGGGTTTCGAGCATGATTGGTGTATGATGATGTCCGGAACGCGCATACATAATGGTTCCGGTTACGCTTACACGGTGCCCGACAAGGCTTCGATACTCGTTATAAAATTCGGACTGGACTACCAGCTGCATAAAGTTACGCTCCCCCCATTCCGGTGCCCCCTTAGCACATCCTATCGTCTTATCCGGTTGCAGCACCCAATAAGTCTCAGGGATATCCCCGTTTTCCACGTTTTCGTAATTTGGTGAGCCAGGATAGGTAATCCTTAATAACGTGCCATCAAGAGTCACTTTTTGCCCTTCTTCATGGCAGTTCTCTGTTATTTTACCTGCTGCAATTCTTCTGTACATTTCTCACGAAGTTTCCAATTCTGCTTTACCAAAGCTTTAAAGTCCGCACTGTTGGCCGTAGCCAATTTCGGCCATTCCCGCAACACCTGCATAGTGCAGCAAAAGATAATCATGCAGAGCGATGACTTCAGCCAAAGTAACGTGCTTAATCATTTGTCGGTCAGTGCTTTGTTAGTTACATCAAATTGGCCGATAAGCTGTGAAAATTCCGCATTTAACATTGCCTTACAATACTCTTCAAAACTGGCTTTGCTGATCACAATAGCGGATTCATTGTTACGTCGGGTTATTTCTACTGGTTCGCCAGCAATAGCTTGATCGAGGACTACTCCAAGGTTTTCCCGAGCTCTGCTGTAAGTGACAGTGATCATAATTCAATTCCTTCTCTGGTTAGTTGCACTTATTTTTTGTACATATTTTGTGTACCTAATGCAATCTTTATACTCTACAATTGAACAAAAATAAAACAACAAGCACAAAAAGACGAATTAGGCTGTCAAAATTTTCAGCGGTTTTAGGTGTACTTCTAAACAGTATTAGAAACGTTCTACTAATGCCGGATTTGCGCCCAAAATAACCCGTATCGACCATTGTCCTTGTCCGCTAACGTTTATTTATTAAATAAATAACTTAACTCAGCAACTAATTTAATAAAAATTTAATCTACATATGGCATATACAATTAAACAATCCTCGTAATAAAATAACCATAATCATTATGTTATCAAAAAATTTGTCTTTACTGGTAATAAAGTATTAAACTGACTACACAACTCAAACATACCACGATTGACATCCGAAAGCTGTGAAAAAAGGAATTATAATATGAACCATCACACCACCCTATCACCTCAAATTATCAACACACTGGCAGCAAGTAATGATCCTTGGGGAGTCAAAGATAAAAATTCATGCTTTATTTACGGCAATCTGGCATTAAAATCTCTTCAGAACTTTTCAAATTCATTTGAATTTGAGGGGTTTTATGAGAACGAACTTCCTTGGGATAGTGCTAAATTTGCAGAAGAATTTATTAAGCATGATAAGAAAGTGATGGAAAAACAACAAAGAATATGTTCAGTTGAAACACATATATTTGGCAGAGAACAAGTTCTATCATCTTATTTTTTCGAAAAATTTCCTTTTTATCATGAAGATGGAAACTGTATAGGAGTCATATATCATGGCTGGAAAGCCCCAAATTATTCATTAACTCATCTGTATCAATATCATGATAAACTACCCGCCTCCATTATGCTCCAACCACCGATTGATCTTTTTACTCAACGTGAATGGGATATCATTTTCCTCTTTCTACAGAAAAATACCAGAAGACAGATCGGGCGGATATTGAATATTGCCTATCGTACTGTTGAATCTTATATGGTTAGGATATATCGCAAAATAGGTATTAATTCCGGTCAACAACTGGAAGAATATTGTCGGGCCAATAATTTTAATCACTATATACCGGAAAGATTTTTATTATCTTAAATTAAGTATTTATTCTCTGTTTCATATGTTGTCTTTGTCCATAATTAATGGACAAAATAGCCAGTCTTGCTGGAATATATTTTTATTTGCAAAAATTATAGTTATATTCAATAATTTTTTAAAGGTTATACATGAAAAAATTTGGATATAAAAAAGTTCCTTTTATTACCACTCAGTTAACAAATACATGGGATAGAAGCACAGAATCATGGTTCGTAAAAGATAAGGAATTCAGCTTTATTTATGCAAATACTGTTTCTATTAAAGCCAATAAGTTACCTGAAAACTTTAATATTATTGGATATACTGACAAAGAATTACCTACACCATTCAATCACTTTGCTAACCTTTTTGAAGAGCATGACCGAAAAGTCTTAGCGTGTATGCAACGAATATCATCTATTGGCACTTACCCTCAAGGCAATGGTCAACAACTTAAATCCTATTTTTGTAATAAATATCCATTAATGGATGAAGATAATCAATGTATTGGAATCATTTCTCACGCCAAAGAAATAGATCATTTCACAGTATCTCATTACATTATGAATAATATGTCTATATCCGTTAGACTTAGGCCACCTAACAATATATTGACACAGAAAGAATGGATAATAATATTTCTATTCTGTCGCGGCATTAGTAATAAATATATTGCTGATGAAATGAAAATCTCATACCATACCGTGGAAAAATATTTTGAAAGTATCTATCATAAACTATCAGTTCGATCATCGATTGAACTAAGGCTATTTTGCAAAGAAAATGGCTATGATATATATATTCCACCAAGATATTTTCAACCTATAGGTCACTTTTTATTATAAACAATCGATTTTGTTATTATATATTTCCTCCTCTGATTTATTTAATTAATCTAATTAGCTAAGGAGATAACTATAAATTTTCAAAGTGATTTTATGCCAACAAATATCATTTATTGCGTATAAACCATACTGTTTTTTAGCGCCTTATTGAGCGCTTATTAAATTCATCGTAATAGTTAACTTTTTAGTGCCAAGATGTATATTTTTTTGTATATTTTAGTATTAATCTCCCTGTGATAAGCAAGCCATTAATTAGCACTTTAACATCAATTACCATTATTCATAATAAATTACAGTAATACAGGGCTACATAGCCCTGATTACATTATTATTATGGTTTTTCAGGCAATTGCACGCAAACATTTATTACTCTTCCATCTGGAATATCGCATAGGTCACCATCATTGTAATAAACGATTTCCCCTATTTCAGTTACGCTTTTGACACGCTTATTTTGAGCAAATTTCGGAGCATCTGTATTTTGACGGTGGTAACATTCAATTGTTATATCACCGTTGGATGTGTCTACCGATTCATAAACCCAAATAAGATTTAACCCGTTGTTGTCTGCTGGGACAATAATACCGCTATGAATTCCCCGCGCACCATCTTTAGCAAAACCATTGCAGCCGCTGATACAATATTTCCCTGTATCTATGTGCTTAACAGTAACGCCTTCAGCTTCGCTAGTTAACTCGTAAGTTCCGTCAGGGTGAATATCTACAATTGGGCTGAATACTCTGAGATTGCCATTAGCGTCGGGACGCGCATTTTTATCTGTCCAAAGCCGGCTAACTTTTGTATCACCGCCCCCATCATGTCCGTGGATAAAGCTAATACCGGCATGCTCATACTGTGCGATAAATCCAGCCCATACGTCATGCATTCTTGTTACATAGCCGCCTGACCATGGATATCCAATGCCACCATGATTTCCACTAAATCTGAATGCATGACCGCCCTGCGGCAATGATCTTATCCATGCTGAAAAATCACTTATATTTGCTTGAGTAACATATTTTGCCTGGATAAATTCAGATCCTTCGGATTTTGCATATGCCCCAATATCCGCCGCAGTCGGTTTATTTTTTGTTGTATAAATATCAACCCAATCTTCCTCAAAGCCATAATTATCACGGGCTGAACGATAAGCAATCCCTCTATTTTTATACTGCACTTTCAACTGAAAAGCTGGGCAACTCCCAACGCCATTATTGAAGTGAGCAACATGCGCAGAATCTACTCCAGGGTTCAACAAATCATATAATCCTGTATCTGCATTCCAAGGGACTTGATTATTAACAGAATATTTTCCTGTTAATCCGAGCCTAAATGCTCCCACATCCCCGGCATTCAGAATGACATCCCCGGTCAACCCCTTCCCGTTAATTTTTCTACTATTCGGTACAGCATTAGCGGCCTGATTTACCGTCTCCAATAAACCGAGATTTTTCACAAACGCATTTTTATCAGGAATATCTGCACCATTTTGGTTTTTTACTAATCTGCTGTTAGCATTATTATTGACATCAGAAACCAATTTTTGAGTTGCTGCCAGTGAATGACTATCGCCTGTTTTATCTGTGAGTTGAACTATTCCTTTTTGGGTTAATGAAGCATTTGGAACTGTTGCTGTGATTTTTTGTTCTAAAGCTTTGCTTAATTGTGTGATGAGTTTAGCTATATCCCCATCATCCAGAACATCATCTCCACACTGTGTAGCAATAAAATTAGCCAGTACAGATGATATCGTTGACGACTGACGTAATACCTTATTGAGCAAATGAGTCGTAATATTCTCTGGTGGAAAACCCGTTTTTAAAGGTGGGCTTTCTTCATATCTCTCTTGACTCGCTACATTAGCATTATTACTAATAGAAAAAGCTTTAAAATCATTCTTAGGACTCATATACTTTCCTCAGATTAAATAATACTATTTTATAATTAATATATTGAATTATTGTAAAAATAATTCCCCCGAAACTTACGCCAATCACAGTCTAGTCCGAGGCAATAATAATGAAATATTCTTATGACTTAGAAGGTTAACTATTTTTATATAATTGGTGAGAATAAATAGCCCGACAATTTTCGACTGAAAATATATCCAAACCATTTATATTTATCGCATTAAATCTCTCCTTTTATTTCTTTATGAAACTTTCTGCAATAATATTTACGGGATCTATTGAAATAATTAATACCAAAATACCAACTCATTCTTATTTATTTTCACAAAACCTATAAACCATTGTTACAGAATCTTCATAAGTGAAGTCAGGCACTGGGTTGTTACAAATATCTGAGTGGAACTTAAAATACAACTTTATATCTTGTAGCTATACCATTTTAAGTAAGTTTTTTATTTCATTATTCTTCAAAAACTAAATTAAGCATAATTTACCTAACCTTAATTTTATTTAAGTTTAGTTATTCCAACAGCCAAAAAATTCAAACCCGGTTTTTGGGTTAAAAAGCCCATAATAGTTGATTGTGCTGACAATTCAAAAATATGTCTTATAAAATCACAATATCTCACAGACTCTATTTAAGATGCATTCTTTAATTGATCGCACATTATTTCAATTAAATACTATTTTATTCGCATTATTCTGGCCCAGAGATAACACCTTTTCTTTCATCCTATTACAAATCATCGTTATAAGAGTCGCTCTCCCCATCCCTGGTTTATGACAGAAAATTTTTAACACATGTCACTCAATTACTCATGACTGAAAAATTAAATTCATTAATTTATCTGATTAGTAATCATTATAAAATATTTTTATACAAGATAGTATTATCTGTTATATTTACTCATAATTAAAATTATCATATAAAATAATA
>NZ_JAJAFX010000046.1:0-39788 GCF_025384845.1 Photorhabdus temperata
TATGTGAGTTCAAGTATGCTACTTAATAGAGCAGCATCATTTGTTAATTTAAAAGATAAAACTATCAATGCATTATATAGTAAGCTCGAGAAAATTTTCAGGTCAAAGACTATATGGACTGATTTTTCAGCTGATAATAAAATCGATGATGTAGGTTCAAAAATTATAATTATTCATGATAGATTTGATGATTATGTAGACTATTCTCAATCTAAAAAAATAAACGATGCTGTTAAAGATTCAAAGATGATATCTACAGAAGGCTTAGGTCATTTTAAGATTTTATCAGAAGACAGTGTTGTGAAACATGTATTAAGAGAAATTAATGATTCAGATATGAAAGATAGATTGTCACTAATATTTTCAGGAAATTAAATATCAATCATAGGTTACAAAATTCTCATATGTTGGTAAACGCTTTTTTACTGAGGACTCCCTTCATGAATTTAATAGCTTGATTTATGTAACAGGAATTAGTGTAAGATTCGGGCTAATGTTTTCATTACACAGTAAATATTGTATTTTCTACGAATGTTTATGTCTGAAAATGCACGTGAATAGGCTTTGTTGCGTAATTCGATGGAACTAAATCAACCTCAGTTTTGTTTAAGCATCGCAATTTCATGATCACATAAACCTAAGCTCGGCTTTTTCGGCTGGAATGTATAAGCAATTAATCCTGATGCGACCTCCAGAAAAAAGCCGACTATTACTACAGCCGTACGCCCCATTGTGGCATGATAACCCCTGACATTTTTTCCTGAAAAGAGGGGGAGGTGTTCAATGCACTTACCTACTAACGCTTGGGAACAGGAACTGCGCTCACTGCATACCCGATTAGCTCCCTTGTTTTACCACCCCGGCCCACAACAACGCAGCCTTGCCTATCTCCGGGGACTGCTCAGTGACGTTGAGCGTAAAAATGGCTGGCAACTGGCGGAATGGATAGGCGAACGCACGCCTGATGGGATTCAACATCTGCTGGAGCGCGCTCGCTGGGATGTCGACGTCGCCCGCGATATTTTGCGTGACTATGTGACAGAGCATTTGGGCGATGAACACGGGGTGCTCATTGTGGATGAAACCGGATTTATCAAAAAAGGCGCGCATTCTGCCGGCGTGCAACGTCAATACAGTGGCACCGCCGGGCGCGTCGAAAACAGTCAGATAGGCGTCTTTCTCTGTTATGCCGGTCAGGGCGGCCATGCCTTTATTGACCGGGCGTTATACCTGCCCAAACCTTGGACGGATGATCGGCCCCGCTGTGACGCCGCTGGCATTCCTGACTCAGCCACCTTTGCCACCACCGCAACTCGCCCAGCAGATGCTGGAACGCGCATTACCCTGCCGCTGGGTGACGGCAGATGCCGTTTATGGTCAGGATCGTCGCCTGCGCTGCTGGCTGGAGTCCCGATATCAACCGTTTGTGCTGGCGATCCCCAAAAATGAACCGTTGTGGTGGCAAGGTCCGACCTCTGTCAGAGCGGACAACATTGTGGACAGCCTGACGCCTCAGCAATGGGAAACACATTCTGCGGGGCGGGGAGCGAAAGGCGAACGTCAGTATGACTGGGTTTTAGTGCCGCTCTGGCGTTTACAACTCAGTGAGAAAGAACGGGAATATGGCCATTATCTGCTGGTTCGGCGCAGCCGGGATGAAAAACAGGAACGGGCCTACTATGTGGTGTATGCGCGCAGAGAACAGGCTGATCTGAAAATCCTGGCTCAGGTGGCAGGCCGTCGCTGGGAAATTGAATGTGGTTTTGAGGAAACGAAGGGAGAATGCGGGCTGGATCATTACGAAGTGCGGCAATGGCACAGTTGGTATCGGCACATTACCTTATCGCTACTGGCCCATGCGGTTCTGGCAGTTTTACGGATACGGGAGAGAAAAAACGCCGGTGGGATTGATCGCCCTCAGTGTGGCGGAACTGCGTAAGCTGCTGTCAAAATTGATGGAAAAGACCGGAGAGAGCGTCGAGCAGGTTTTACATTGGTCATCCTGGCGACGACGACATCAATACCATGCACAACAATGCCATTATCGTCGCCGGGATAACCTTATGATTACAGAGCGATTACGGCTGTAGTACTAGGGCACTCCCCGCCAGGTGTTTTCCGAGCAGAGCGTCACTGTCCCGTCCGCCCACTTCGCCATAATCCATTGCCAGATACAGCGATTGCCCTTTCAGCGGGATTTGCCAGTCCAGTTCGTTACGGCTGTACCAACCCCGATCAGCGGATAAGGTCAACTCGCCATCAAAGCCGCGTACCGTCCAGCGGCCACCGATTGAAAATCGATCCTGGGGCGTCAATGGGCTGGCGCTTATCTGGCGCAGATACTGGGTCTGATAAGAAAAGGGCTGGGAAAACAGCGTTAACGGCCCGGCAAGCGTCGCCGAGAATTGGGTGATTTTGGGTAAGGCGGTCCCTTCATTGCGATACTCTTCCGGCGCAGGTTGCGCGCCAAACCAGCGCATGCCTTGTTGGTAAGTGACCCGGGCGTCTAACGTTGCATTGCCAATGTAATGCTGGTGAGAAAGTCCCAATTTCCAACCCGCGGTTTCCCGACGTTGAACGTCGATTTCCGTGTTATCAATAAAATTGCGGGATGCCCGACGATAAATTTCACCGTTGAGCCCAGTTTTCTGGTCCGCGTTACGGTGCAGAACCCGGCTGAGCTGGACAGACAGGTTTTTGCTTTTGCCCCGGTATTGAATCGCCTGATTCAGCCCGGCTATCGTCTGGGTATAATCGTAATGACTGGCCGTCACGCTCGCCATCCAGTAGCCAAATGGCAGGGAGTAATAGAGCGTGTCGTTTTGGCTGCCTTTCCCGGCAGACGCGTGAATATCGCGCCCAGCGGAGAGATAGAACAGGTCGCTTAGCGCCAGGGGTTATCCAGAAAAAAGGTGAATCCACCTTGATAACGCCCGGTACTTTTGGAACCGGTATCATCCAGATAAGTGGCGACTCGCCAGTGCCGTGACTGACGCCAGTCCAGTACAATATCACTCTCCCCTGGCTGTTCTGCCGGGACAATATTCATATCCGCCTGAACGGTGGGAAAACGTTGCAGATTTTCCAATCCCTGCTCAATATCCCGTAAATCCAGCAGCTTGCCTTCACGGGCGGGGAACGGGGTTATCCGCTGGATATACTTGCCGCTGTCCGGGGTATAGCGGATATGCCGGATTCTGCCCGGTATCATCACCAGCTTTAAGGTTTGGGTATGCAGATCCTGACGAGGAGCCAGAACCCGGCTGGTGACATAACCATGATTGATGAGCTGATCTTGCAATTGGGTCATCAGCCGGCTAATGCCTTTATCACCGAGGCAATGGTTTTCGCTCTGTTGGGCAACATGCCTGAACGGTAACCAATGCGGGAAATTTTCGGTGCCTGCTAGGATGACACGGGTGATGGGAAAACACGGTGTTTCCACTGGGAATGTGGATGACACTGCTTTTTCGGGTACAGACAGGCGAACATCCGCAGGGGGTGGCGCCAATTGAGCCTCCAGCGCTTGCTGACGTGCCTGTTGATGGATCAGTTGTTGATCTGCAATGTCTGCGGCCTGACTGCTTGGAATCAGGCTACAAAAAACCGCAAACACTAAAATACTGCTTTTCATTGTCTTTCTATTCCACAATTTCGAAGCAGTATTAACCCTAAATTTAATTTAGCGATCAATATTCAGGGTTTATTATTAGTCAGGTAACTAAAATAGGCTGGATGGTTAAGATAGCAGCAAAAACAAGGTGTTATATTATAGTGCAAAAAATAAACCAATGTTATCATTGCGTTGCAAATTGTATAAAAAACAGATTAATATTAATCATTTAATAACCAATGCTAATAATTTCATTTTTTGTTTTAATTTTGTGATTACTGTCACATTTTTTATTTTAATTTCAGAGTGAAACTACATTGAAATGTGACATTTATCGTCAATTAGTGATTGGGTATTACCTTTTATGATTAGATGATGACTTTTAGCTCAGTTGGCAGAACAGGCGCTATGTTATTGCGGATGGGGAGATAACCATCAGGCAGCAGGTGTGCGTCATTAACTCACAAATTGGAAAAAATCATGAATCCTCAGGAGACAAAGATCCCTAGTGCGGATTTATCTATGCCAGTTTTGCTTTTTGTTAACTGTTCGGCCTGTCATTGTGCTCACTTTTTGAAGAGCATAAATGATTATTCTATGCGGTATGAAAAGCTTTCTTGACGTTGAGATGGACCTTGATTAATTTAAGGCAGTATTCGTTGTCGCATAAGCGATCGTTAATGTTCCCGCAGTCTGAGAGGAACGCCTTCGGGTGACTGATTTCAATGCCATTGTAGCCTGAGAGGTGGCGTCTTCGGACGGTAAATCCGTTTATCCTTTGAAAACGGGTATCACTAGCAATAGTGATGAAGGTGCAATTTCACAGACACTTTGCTGACTTGTCAGTATCCTCAGACAACAACCTACGGGTTGATTTTGCTTTCTACGCTTGCCTGGGTGGTTTCGTTCAGCAGTCCGGATGACTGTTGCCAGATTTGACAGGTTATTGGGTATCTTGCGGACAACGCATTGGGTCCAGAAGAAATGGGCGGCGTCACTTGTTGGCGTGATAACGAAAACCAAGTGACGCTGCCAGCGTACAACCTGCCAAACCACGTAATACAAGCTTTCCCCGCATCTTTTACCTTCTGACCAATACGTGGTACACCGGTCGGCGGGTTTGAAGATCGCTATTCACCTTAACGTCCTGGGTGAAAAACAATCATGTTGACGTTTTATATTCAGAAGAAGGAGAACAATCGACTCGGTATTGATGGCGACGTCAGTGAAAACTGGCGTTGGAGGTAGTCTGACAACAGTCAGGACGGTGTAAACCGCGAACAGCTCGGAGAGCTGGGGTGCCTCGTAAGAACTCAACATTTCGCCACCCCGATGCACAGATATCAGTCGAGCCGCAGGAAGCGCAAATCAAACCGTGCCGTTGGGGTTGAGAGATGACATTCAGAACACCGTTTTGTATTGCTTGCCTCCGTCAGGTTGCAAGCGGTGGTGTCGTGTGGGTTAAAAAGGAAATCGTTTGCATGTCAAAGTTGAGTAAGCAGTTAGTGACATTGGCTCGTCAGGCTGGCGGCAGTTTTAAAACCGTTTCAGACAGAATGAAAATAGCCAAACGTCTGGCGGAAAGCATGGCGATATTAAATATTCAAATCCGTGATATTAACAATATGAAAATTAATCATATTGAAAAATATATCGATAGCCGAAAGTCAGAGAATATTTCAAAGCGAACGTTACAAAATGAGATGGCGGCTGTTCGGGCGATATTCGCTATGGCGGGAAGATCTCAATTAGCTCACCCTCATCACGAACGGTTAAGTAATCATGCGCTCGGATTATCTGGCGCCAGCCGGGAGGGGACTAAGATGGCGATTTCGGATGAGCGTTATCATACGACGCTTGTTTTGGTCCGGGGGAAAGATGAAGGAGTAGCTGCTGCTATGCAACTTTCTCGTTATCTGGGACTGCGAACGGAAGAAGCGGTTCAGGCGGCAAAGTCATTAAGAACGTGGGAAAAAGCCTTATTGCGTGGGGATGAAAGAGTGAGGGTGGTGTTTGGTACAAAAGGAGGACGTCCCCGTGACACGACGGTGGTTGATCGGGATAAAGTGCTCCGGGCAGTCAGGACGGCAATAAAGTATGCTAATAAAAATCAGGGTCGTTTGATTGATAAGCCGAATTTACATTCAGCCATTGATCGTTACCGGAATATTGTCAGGGAAGCGGGGTTAACCGGAAAGTCTTCACCACACAGTTTGCGTTATGCTTATGCTGTTGAGGCAATAAATTATCATTTGTCAAAAGGATTCAGTCGAAAAGAAGCGGCAGCGATGGTTTCGATGGATTTAGGGCATGGGGATGGACGAGGATATTATGTTGTCCGTGTTTATCATAAACAGCATAGTGATGATTAATCGGCGTTTGAATTTA
This sequence comes from Photorhabdus temperata, assembly GCF_025384845.1. NCBI lineage: Bacteria > Pseudomonadati > Pseudomonadota > Gammaproteobacteria > Enterobacterales > Morganellaceae > Photorhabdus > Photorhabdus temperata. Next base: position 6,002 of record NZ_JAJAFX010000046.1, read on the forward strand.
ACTTGAATCGAAACCGCCCTGGGCTTAATATCAGTGCGTTAATTTGTTGTTTTCGGACAACGGCCAATGTCAGATGAGTCTGAGACTGACGCTTTTGGGTGACTCGTCATAAAACCATTGTAACCTGAGAGATGGTGCCTTTGGGCGGTACACCCGTTTATCCTTTGAAAACGGGTATCACTGATTACAGTGATGAAGGTGCATTTTTAGTAACACACGGTGGCAGGCTGGCCATCTGATGATCTCACCTCCGAGAGACAGGGTGAATCCTGTTGTCTCTCTCATATCAACCACCTCCTGATGGGGAATACCTTTCCCTGAGGGATGAGGTTATTCCTCATTTTTTATATTTGAGGAAATATTATGCAAACTTTATCGTTATTAACGGAAATATCGGTGCAATCTGTCCCGCTTGAAGCGGTGATTGGGCGTAAAGTTAAGTCGGGAAGATTGCCTCGGCTAGCGATACTTATCAGGCATCTTGATAAGGATTGACCTGACGGATTTATTCACTTTGCATGATGTTCTTGACGGACATTTTTTTTCACTTCCCGGGGCTTGTCCCCGTCAAGGGCGGGTTTCCGGTAACAGGAGCTGTTAATGCCTGCTTTTCATTCACCTTCTGATCCGACAATCCTGCCGGCTTCAGAAACATTAACCCCGAAACAACAATCCCTCATCCGCGATTTGATCCGTGATGAATGTGACTACCGTGATCGTGACGCACTCTTCAAACTTTTGAGCGTGATAACGCTGCTTAAATTTGCAGGGATTTTAACGCTGGGTGTGTTGTTACTGGTTTTCCGGTTGTTATGGGGATAAAAGGAGACGAACGATGCTAATGATCTTTGTGACAGTGCTTTGGGGCGTGATTCGCTGGATTTCTTTGTCGTTTTACCATGTGCTGTCCTGGTTGTTACGGCGAAGACCGGTGAGGTTACCGGCAGCTCATGCGCGAAGGCACACGGTGTATGCCGGTAAATGGCAACTCTCTGACGACGCCAAGTCGTGCGGGAGACCGGTGGTGGTGAGAGATATGCACAGCTACAAACCGGGTGTCGAGTTGCTGTATTTCGGTGAGGAGAAGCCGGAACCATTCTATTGCGATCAGTCTCTTATTGATGAGACGGAAGCGGTCGGGTCGGCACAACAGATGCTAACGCGTTTGTTGAGACAGCGCAGTTTGTCGACCGCTTATGATGAAGCCGCATGATGGACAATGAGATGTTGACTACAGTTACCCAGGTAGTGATGCCGGCTGTGGCGATTGAAGAGCCAGTCTGGCTGCGGGTGGTGAGTTATCCGTCTGCGCCGGAATATGAAACAGAGCGGTTTCACCAACTGATTTATCAGGCATTCAAAGCCTGGTCGGCAGCAAAGCCGGGAACGTGTGAGGTGACGTTTGGTTTTTTCTGTTTGCCGCATAACGGCGACATGAAAGTCCCTTTGTGGCAAGCCTTACGGCTTAAGTATGAACCTGACCGGCTGCTGATTGCGCTGGACGCCTAATTTATTGACCACCCTGACGGGGAAACCCGTGAGGGTTAACGCCGTCAGTCATTTTTTTGCAACAGGAGTTAACCCTATGAGTACGATGTCGACTAAAGAGCAGACCCCGGTACCGCCCCGCTCCCTGTCAATACAGGCGCTGGCTGAACCGGAAATATTCAGAAAAACCCGTAGCCGGTTTAATCAGTGGCTGCAGGCGCAATTCGACAATCACTATCACACGCTGAGAAATCACGGTTACCGCTGTTTTCTGGCTCGTCATCATCCGACCGAGCTTGAGCGTTACGATGAGGCCTGTGAAGCCTTACGGCGTGAGGAATTTCACCGGTTCAGTGAGTTGCAGACGCTGGGGCTGTTCCTGTATCAACAGGTTCAGCTAAAGGAGAAAAAACTCAGGCAGCGTCGTCGCTGGCTGTTGACCGGGATAGCATTGACGTCGCTGGTGACAGGCGTGTGTTTGATGCTTCACGCTTACGAGGTTGACTTGTCAGCAGTTTATCATTGGCTGACCGCGTTACCGGCCAGAATAGCTAATTATTTCATGCGCTAATTATTTATCCCTAGGGGAGAGACGACTCCCTGTGGAAGGGTCTCTTCCTTAATTTTAGACAGGAAAAGATGATGACCCTTTCTTACCTACCGGATGATATCTGCCGGTTAATCACCCGACGTCTTACGGACAGCCTGGAAAATGGATGGATGCCCTGGCAGCAGCCCTGGTTGGCGGGTAGTGAATACGGTTTGCCACAGCAGGCGCTGACAGGGAAGCCATTTAGCGGTATCAATGTGTTGCTGTTGTGGCAAGCCATGCAACAGCGGCAGTTGATATCTAACCGCTGGTTAACTGGTGATGAGTTAAGAGCGTTGGGCGGATGGGTGGTCAACGGTGAAAAACCGACAACCATCGTCCGTTACCGGCCTTCAATGTCGCTGATGCGTGTCATTAATCTGGAACAATGTGCAGGACTGCCGGCAGAACTTCAACCGGGTTGTCCTTTACCTCCCCGTCCGGCTCCCGGTTTTGCCGCTGTTCAGCAATTGATGATGACCAGTGGGATCTCCGTGGTTCACCGGTCAGGCATCGTGCCCGTTTACCGGCCGTTGCATGATCGTATTGAGCTGCCCGTCCGGCAGGACTACGTTGAAGATTCACAATACTGGCATGATCTGTTGCATCAACTGGTGAGTGCTACCGGGCATCCGTCCCGCTTGAACCGCTTTGGTCTGACAGCCCGAAGCGAGTGGGATGACAGGCGGGAGCAAGGGGTGACAGCTTTGGGATCGGCGTTTGTGGCTGCACTGACCGGTGTGTGGGGTAACCCGGTATATCCGGATAGTGTGGCACCCTGGGGACAGACTTTGCGTGCAGATCCGTGGTGGTTGTTTCAGGTGGCTAATGATGCCCGTCGTGCTATGGATTATTTGCAGCACCGAAGGCAGCAGTTACCAACCCGTGTAGGGTTGTGGCAACAGATGGCGACCGTACTGCTCAGCGAACATTATGGCCTGCCGCTGGATGACACGATGTTAGGATGTGATGCAGTTGTTCAGCGTCATATCGACGGTGGTATCACGCCGCTCATGGCTATCAGTGCATTGGCACGAATATACGAGTGGGACCGGTGTGATCAGTCCGAAGGGCGGTTATTCCCGGAAGAATTGGGGCCGGCCAGTGAGGCACTGGCATTGTTCTCCAGCCAGCCATCGTGTCTGAACTATTATCGGGTGCCGGTCACAGAACAGGCTGATACCGATGAACCGGATACGTTATTACAACCTGAGCAGTTGTCACCGTCGGTGGCGTCTGAGACGGGCTGTGAGGATGAAGATAATGATCCGACTGACGATAATGTGGTGGCGCTGCCATTGGCGGAAACTTACCGGGAACCGAATCCACATAAACAGGCGTTTATCAGACTGTTTAACCAGATTGCACCCCATGAAAATCGCTGGCAGGTGTTCTGTGATTTTGTGCATATGTCAGCCTGCTCACTGTACAACGTGCTGTTGCAAAATGAGGAATTTGAAGCGGACTATATGCAGCGGGTGAAGCGTTATTCCCGTGAAGATGCATGCCGGCTGAGTCGTTTGCTGAGTGAAGTTATCATGGGGCTGGAGTATGCAGTCGGTGATTTTCTGGGGGCTATTTTCATGGCGCTGGAATTAGGTCATGACCAGGCGGGTCAGTATTTTACGCCGTTTCCTGTCAGCCATATGATGGCCAAAATGCGACTTGCTGAGGGTTTGCCGATGCTGGCGTCCGGGGAGCGTGAATACATCACGGTGTCTGACCCGGCTTGTGGCGCCGGCGGGATGATTATTGCAATGCATCAGGCCCTGCTGGAAGCGGGGTTTAATCCTCAGCAACAGATGCTGGCGTTTTGTGTCGATATCGACCCGGTTGCCGCGATGATGACATATATCCAACTGTCGTTGCTGGGTGTCCCGGCCGTGGTCACGGTGGGCGATTCACTCACGAATGTCATGTCTCAACAAATGGTGACGCCAATGTACCATTTAGGCTTCTGGCAGTTCAAACGTCAGCGTCAGGAAGCTGAAGACGAAATAGCGATGCGCAAGGCTGGCTGATACACATTTTTAATTTAAGTCACCATTGGGTGGCCTCACATTAACCCGATGGGGGATGTCCCCTACTGGGGGAACCCCGTCAATCACGAGATTTCTCTTATGTCTTTATTACGTTTTTATATCCGGCATCAATTCGTCGAACGAATGGGGCTGGCGCTGGATGACGACGCTATTTTCTGTCTGTTTCATGAGTGCCAGGGAGACTACGTCAATACCCATGTCAAGTTTACCAAAGCGTTACTTTTGCCCGTCATGACTCATCTTTTGGACAGTTTGTCTGAGGAGCCGGCAAACCGGGCCAGATGCAGAAATAGTGAACGTATCCTGACATTATGGATACGGGGAATGGATGCGATATCTCATGTTTATCAGGATCTAAGGCTCATGCCCTATACCCATCCGGACAGCAGTGGTCGTGTGGATACCCTTATCCGGCCGGATACCGCTGTGCTACTGAATCTGACGGCAGAGCAGTTTTTGCGTCTGACGGCGCAGGATAATCTGCCGGAGGAGGAACAAATCACGCTGGAACAGTTCAGTAAAACGCAACAGTACTGGACACGTTTTATGGACTACTTGGATAAGCAGTTGACAGAAACGTGTCTGTATTGTTTTGAGCGCCTGAGTAAGTTTTTGTATTACTTACAGGTCGAATCTCGTCCGATACGCCAGTTTTCTACCGCCTTTGGTCGCATTCGGGTAGGGATGGGACCGCAGGATCTGGACAATATTGTGGTAGAGGAATTTGCACCTGAGTATATCAGTCAGTATATCGATCGGGTTGCTGATGGCATTTTTACCCCAGTGGAGTTCCGTGCCGACGTGGTGTACTGCAATGGGATTATGATGGAAATCTTTCGTTTGGATAGGGACATTGAGGATATTGACCACCCAAACCTTCAGGATTATCGGGAGGTGGTGGATGAGGCCATCAGCTGGGTACGTGAACAATTTGTACCGGGAACCCGTTCAGTGAGCATGGCTGCGCCGGTACAGCGGTTGGCAGCATAACTGAAATTTAACCTATTGAGGGAAATGTTCCCTCAAGGGGAACGTTTCTCCTCAGGAGAACGACGATGTTACTTTTTAAGGCGAAAGACCTGAAACCCGTGTTGTGGGAAGCGATAGCCCATCAGTGTGACGTGTTGCTGGTCAAGGATCAGGGGATTTATATCCTGTCTGATAACGGTTCGATGCAAAACGGTAAGCGTCTTGTCGCGTATGCTCGCGGTTATCATCCGGAGAAGGACGCAGGCTGGTATGAACGTGCCCGGGCGGAAGTGGGCGGCGATGATTTCGCGGAAAAGCTGGGTTTCGCTGTATCTACACTCAACCGGTTACTGCATGACAAATGTGATCTGAAGGTGACGCTGACAGCCACACAAATTATCACGCAATTTTACCCCTGATTGCCGGGATGCCGGCAATCGTTTTCACCCTGACGGGCGTTATTTCCCGTCAGGGGATAACGCCCGTTTTTATTTCGGAGCGTTACCGATGAAAAAGATTAAGACCAAAACATTCCCAAAAACTGTCCGCAAAAACAAAGCTGCCCGTCGTCATGGCAGACGTTTCCGGCCTGATTTGTACCGGGTGATGACGGGCAGGATTATCGCGGCGTTTGGAAAAAGAAGGCGTCCTGATGGACAGGCCACAAAATTGTGTAAACCGGCTGTCCGGCTATAAATAACTTGGACGGGGCTGTCCGAAAGCCGGATAGCCTTTTTTCACATTGCTGAACTTATCACTTGCCTGTGGGGGCATTACCTCCACAGGGTAAGCCCTCTTTCAGGTAAAAAAAGAGGATTTTTTACTATGCCGAAGTGTTACGCCAATCGTTTGCATATCACAGGCCAACCTGACCAGCTGGATGCCCTGCAACAATGGGCACTGGGAGACAAAATTCCCTACTACGGGCAGGCTATCCATCAAAGTATTAAGCTGTTTGTCGCGGGCTGTGCCGGTCTCCTGCAACCCACTGAAACGACAGATTACTCACTGTATCCAGCGCTGGTAGCGCAGGGAACAGGGGAAGGTTCACCGGAAAACCGGGCGTTTGAGCACTGGCTGGCCTTGTTAAAAGAGAATGTGGCGCTTGATGAAGTCACCAGCCAACAGATTGACAGGCTATACCAACAAAGTGGCCTGGCCGCGCGAAAATGGGAGACGTTGCTCCCGGCAGCGCAGGAAACCATCAGGGCTTTGTTTAACCAAAAATCCTGTGACTGGTTCGGTCTGTTGACTTGGAACGCAGAACGTGATGCTGAAATGCTGTGGTCTCATCTTGATGACCGGCTGACAGAAACGGTTCCTGGTGACTTGTTTCTGCTGATACCGACCCATCTTGCGAGTGAAATCAATGGATTTTGCGGTGGGTTGTTAAGGGATCACGAGACGACTCATGAGTTGTATTTCCGATTGTACGGTATGACACGGCCGCGAGGTTATGACATAGCCTGGAAGCACAATGACGATGGCAGTCTGACCGGGAATTTTGACGCAACACCCTGGGAGCCGTGGTATGCAAAAATCATAGCACCTTTGTCCGGACAATATCACTGCCATATCACCCACTATTTTGAGGATGTTTGTGACTTTTGTGGTTACGACAAATATCGGAATGGGCAGTGGGAAGAAGGTCGCATCGATGAGCTGGAATTTGGTGAGGAAGACGGTATCCGTAAAGTGATAGGGCCGGCCTACATTCTCGGCAATATTTCACATGACGGGCGTTATTTCATTTATCCGTAGGGAAATTCCCCGGGGTGAATTGATTTAAAAAAAACAGGTTCAGGTTTGCCTGAGCGTCTGATAATTCTACTGCCGGCGGATATTGCGCCGGCGATTTACCCATTGGGGGAATATTTCCTCTGAGGGGGCGTGTTCCCCCTTTTCTCAGGAACACGTTTTGTCTGTATTGATTAAGCACAAAAAAGCGTTTATGGCTTTATTGAATGAAACGGCTCGTTACCCTCATCGCTACCGGGTATTTGGCGATTTTGTGCAGTGTGCGGCGATTAGTCTGCATAATGCTGTTCGCCCGGACAGTGAGCTGGAACAACAGTATTTGCAAATCATAAAACACTATGAACCGGAAGATGTGACCCGGCTGTCTCAACTGCTTGTGCATGTCATGAGGGTATTACCCCACGATTTTCTTGGCGGCATTTTCATGGAGATGAATTTGGGTAGCAAACACCTGAAGCAATTCTTCACACCCTGGCATATTAGCCGGGTGATGGCAAACATGCAATTGAGTGACATGCGACAATTTTTAGAGAAACACCCCTTTTTCACCTTGTACGAGCCTGCCTGTGGTGCGGGTTGTATGGTTATTGCGGTGGCGGAAGAATTGAAAACCTCAGGCTATGCCCCTGCCCGGCATATGTGGGTATCCTGCGTTGATATGGACGTCGTAGCCGCTTCGATGGCCTATATTCAGCTTTCTCTGCTGGGGATCCCCGGCGAGGTGGTGATAGGTAATGCACTGACGAATGAACGTCATCGGGTCATGTATACCCCGGTACACTGGCTGGAAAACTGGCCGTGTCGTCTCAGGAAAAATCGTAAGCAGCATGAAGTTCAAACGGTTTGAGACACTGGATTAAGCCAATTCCGGCTCTTGGGCCGGAGTTTTTATCCAAAACAGGACGGAGATGAGAAATAAACCGAGTGAGGTTATTTTGTTCATCCCTGACACGTTTTAGTCTGAATCAATAGTGCTTCCCAGATGCACTGGACACACTCTATTTTCCGCTTTAACCCTTTGCATGATCCATTTTTGAATAAAATTCTTGCCTTTTGTATTTATCATGACTGATTCAACGAAAGAACCGGATACCCGCTTCGTTTACCCGTGATTGAATTGGAAACGTTTGAATCATTGCATGCGGTTTTCATCGATTAATTTTTATTCTCGGAAAAGAGTTTTGCCTTGTCCCTGTCAGAGGATGTATTAGGGTTTCGGGAAAAAAGGGGAGATTAATCGTGTTGAAAAAAATTAACATCCTGCTGGCGGGAACCTCCGCAAGAAAAAAATCACTTCCACAATCCGCCTTCATCCCAGAAACGGTCAAAGCAGGCTACTTTTTGCCGTCTGAGTCCAGGCTGCTGCTGGATACTGCCCGGCGTCGGCAGTGTTTACAGTCTCTGTGGGACAATAGCACATTACCCAAAACACACTATCAGGCGCTGTGGCTGGCCCCGTTACATGAGTGTGTTGCATTGATGCAACAACTTCCGGCGGCACCACAGGGAACTTATGCCCATCAGGGCGGCTTGATAGATGTGACTTTGCAATGTACTGCATTTGCCGTACGTCTGGCGAAAGGGCAGATGTTACCGCCGGGTGTGGCCCCTGAAACGCAGGCAGAACAAAGTGTGATATGGAACACGGTGGTGTTTTACGCTGCGTTATTTCATTTTTTACCTGTTTTGGCCCAGTTTGACGGAGAACTGGATGAAGGCCAACCCTGGTACCCTGGATTGGCTGTGCCGCAGGGGCCGTATCGTTTCCGGTTCAAAACACCCTCCGTGGAGACGAGGGTTGCCTGTCATTTCGGGATGTTACTCGCCGGGCGGTTGTTGCCAGCTAAGGCGTTGACCTGGCTGGCGTCAGTACTTAATGCCTTGCCTACGCTGTTCTGTATTTTATCCGGTGACATGAAGGAAGATGACGCAATAAATCAGATAATTACAGAAGCTTTGAATAAAGCGGGTGCGCCGACAATATCAGAAATATTCTCTGTCGCGGCTGCATCACCGCAAATGATTGTTTCAGGAAATCCCGATGTTTCTGCTACGCCTTTATCAACCGCAATGGAAAGTGTTCTGCCTTCTCAGAGACGGCAGAAAGATAACACGATGACTGAAATTGTTTCATCAGCCGTGAGGCCGGTTGATGAGATCCCTTCTACTGTCATGACTGTCACGTCGGAGAAGGGGATGCCGCCGGATGGGAGCACGCAACAGCTATTGTCACTCATGGGGATGAATGTCGCGGGCACAGTGACAGAACAGGTTGTGACCAGTGAAGCAGAAATCGTACCGCCATACACGCTGGTGCCTTCACAACACGCGGTTCAGGCAACATTGCAGAACGAAAATGCGATTGAGACACCCTGTATTGGCGAGCAATTCTGGGACTGGTTGTCCGCTGGATTAAGGCATGGAGTGATGACCATTAATACGCCGAAAGCCCGGATACATCTGGTCAGTGGTTTTGTGTTTGTGAGTGTGCCGGCCATTTTCTTCCAGTTTCTCGGTGAGAAGAAGCAGGCGGATGGCAAAGAGGTTAGCCAAAAATGGAAACGGGTACAAACTGCATTCGAACGGTTGGGACGACATCGAGTCAGTGGTGGAAAGTGTTTTTGTTGTTGTCATCTTTATGATTCGGCTGATCGGACTGGCTCCTATCAACGTGTTCATGGCTACTTAATCAAAAACACGTTGCTTTATCGTGACCGTTCTGTACCGGAAGATAGCCCTTTTCTCATGATTTCATGAGAAAGCATCTTGAATAACAATATGTTATTTTCTGCGGCCCGCAATGGGTTTTTAAATTAATGAAGTGAGGAAGTAGAGATGGACAGTATGACCTGGGATAACCTGCTGGATGAGTATTTCTTTGCCAGAATTTTGCGGCCGGATACGGAGTCAAGTTATCGCAAGGTGGTGAATACCTTCCAGGTGTTTGCAGGTGTGGACAATCGGCCTGCTCAAGTGACCCGACAGCAGGTCCTGGCATGGCGCAGATATGTGTTGCATCAGCGCGGACTGAAAGGTGTGACCTGGAACAGTAAGATTACGCATATGCAGGCGGTGTTTAATTTGGCGATAGAAGAAAAGATACTGCCCCAAACGGAAAACCCATTTAATGGTGTAAAGGTCAATGCGAACAAAAATAAAAAGAAAACATTGACCAAAAAACAACTGACAGCCTTGTATCTCACGATGGGACAATTTGAAGAGCGGGAGCGACGGACAGGGGATAACCATCGTGCCCGCTGTGCATTATATCCGACCTGGTACTGGCTGACAGTACTGGATACGTTGCGTTATACCGGGATGCGGCAAAATCAGTTATTACATATCCGGCTGGGGGATGTTGATCTGAATGAGCGCCGGATTATTCTTTGTTCCGAGGGGAGTAAGAACCATTATGAACACCAGGTGCCGGTGGTGAAATGGCTGTATTCACGACTGGAGATTTTGCTGGAGCGTGCCCGGGCCGCTGGGGCAAAACTGAATGATCCCCTGTTTTGTGTGGACTATTTTACCGCCAAAACAGACAGAGGAAATGAAACCGACCCGCTACAGACGATAAAGTCATTCTTTCGGCGCTTGTCAAAGGAGTGTGGATTTGATGTGGGCCCACACCGTTTCCGGCATACCCTGGCAACTGAACTGATGAAAGCGCCTGATCGTAATTTGCAAATGGTGCGCGGATTACTGGGCCATCGCAGTATTGCCACAACGATGGAATATATTGATATCAATCTGGATATTGCCGGGCGTGCGCTGGAGCGTGAGTTGATGCTGTATATCGATGTTGAACCAGAGAGAGGCGAAATGTTAATCGAATAAAGCAGAATATGCCTGCTATTGATTGAACTTGTCTTAATCTATTACAAATTCCCTGTTGCAAAATAGGGAATTTTTTTGAACTGATACTATCACCCATAATTAACTTTCTTCTGATCAATGAGGAAAGTTGAGTAACCAACATACAACATCGTGTTAATTAATTCATTGATTTTAGTTTGGATGGCTTGACAGTTGCAATAGAACTTGTAAATATTGCGCTCGAAAGAAAACGGGACATCTGATTTCTCAGATACCCTGAATCTGGAACCCCTTTGATTAACATCGAAATATTGCATGATTGAATAATACCACGCGATACATTTTTAGGTCCCGGTATCGAACGCCCGTTGAGATTTTTTAATCTCTCAACCAACGCACCTTGAATTGGTGCCCGGAGGCGGAATCGAACCACCGACACGAGGATTTTCAATCCTCTGCTCTACCGACTGAGCTATCCGGGCAACGGGGCGCATTAAACCGTATTCCGTAGGACCCGTCAATATATTTCTTTTGAAATAGTGATTTGTGCTTTGAAATTACTCGATTAGTTAAAAATATAGGCAAAAAAATAACGGAGAGTAGAAGAATTGCTCTCCGTTATTATGTTATCACTCTAACGTTTTAATGATGATAACTTTTCTGGGCAGTGTTGACTTTCATCAGGTAGCGGCGTGATTCTGCCGATGGGTGTCTGGTTGTCAGAGTTTCATAAATATCACCCGGCGCCATTCCATTGATGATTTGAGCCGCTTTTTTCTTATCGTTGGAGAATACCCGTAATACACTGCCTGCACCGCCATTGTAAGCGGTTATCACCGCATAACGGCGGGAGGTTGCGTTAGTAATGCCACCCAGATAACTGTTTTGTAATATCGATAAGTATGCCGTGCCGGCATCAATATTATTTTCTGGATCAAACAGATAACTACGGCTTGGTTGTCCTGATTTGCCTTTCATCTTAAAGACATCACGGCCAGCGGTATGTTGTACAACTTGCATCAGTCCAAGTGCATCAGAGCGGCTGACGGCATATGGGTTAAAACTGGATTCTATTTGCATAATTGCCAGGATCAGGGATTCGTCTACCCCGTATTTAATGGAGGCCTGACGAATCAGTGGCAGATATTTATGAGCGCGTTTATCCAAATGGTTTGGTACCAGTTGCATGGTGACAGACCAGATGACATGTAAACCAGCTTGGCGTTTTTGTAATTTATTCGCCAGCAGATAATCTGCAAAATGTGCTGCCCGCCATTCCCAACGGATCGGCTGACCGTTATTGTCCATAACCTGTCCGTAAAGAAAGGGTTCTTTACTGATCTGAATGTCGTTAATATCAGAATAGAGATCGACAGAACCTGGATCGTCACCCATTAATAAGGTGGTGATAATGGCCTTGCGCAAATATGTTGTGGGGTCTGTCGGAGAAATTGTCTCAATAGTGATCGTGCCGGCCTCAAAATTGATATGGCTTCGGGTCTGGTATTGATCGGTATATTTAACGTAATCTTTTGGGCCTGCAATTAATACTTCGTGCAACCCCCAAATGTTTTCGATGTTGTGGGCAAATTGGCCCATCAAAATATCAAAACCATTGGTATCTTTTATATATTCTTCGTTGTATTTGGTATCTTTGGTATTGGTACAGGAAACGAGCAGTGGGGCAATAACAAACAGAGCTAACAGTTTTTTCATCTTACATTGCCATCTGGTGTTGAATACAACATCAGAGCCAGCGGCTCTGATGAAAGCTGAATATTATTTTTCTGGTGGAGTATATCCGTCAATTTGAATATCATGACCTTCGAACAGAAATTTAGCCATTTCTTGTTCAAGCAATTTACGATCTTCCAGATTCATGGTATTAAGCTTTTTCTCATTGATCAGCATGGTTTGTTTACTCATCCACTGTCCCCACGCTTCTTTGGAAATTTCATTGAAAATGCGTTTGCCCAACTCTCCCGGATAAAGCTGAAAATCCAGCCCCTCGGCTTCACGTTGTAAGAAAGTACAAAAAACGGTTCTGCTCATAATAAATCCTCAAAATAGCGGATATGGGATTCAGCTCAGTTGTTGCAACAGATATTCAACTGGTGCTGCCAGCCCAACAGTCGCGGGTTGCTGTAAGTTATACCAAAGCCCTTTATTTTCATCCATGCAGGCGGCAAAAGATAAAATATTTATTTTTATCGGCACAATATCCAGATGAAAATGGCTAAATGTGTGGCGGAATGCGGTTAGTTGCTCATGTTTGCTGTGAGAAATACCGGATTGTTCCAGCCAGCTATTCAACAAATCCAAGCTTTCAAACTGAGGAAACGCGAATAATCCCCCCCAGATCCCAGTTGGTGGGCGCTGTTCCAGCCAGACAGTGTTGTCATTCTGCATCAGCAGGAAATAAGCTGTTTTTTCAGGAATGCTCTGCTTAGGTTTTTTACCCGGGTATTTTGTCCAGCTATGGTTCGCATAGGCAATACATCCTTGATTTAATGGACAGATTTCACATTTTGGCTTGCTACGGGTGCAAACCATTGCCCCTAAATCCATCATTGCCTGATTAAAATATTCCACTTCTTTTGCTGGTGTTACATTGGTGCTGATTTGCCAGAGGTGACTTTCAACCTCTTTTTTGCCCGGCCAACCTTCTACAGCGTAACAGCGGGCCAATACTCGCTTAACATTGCCATCAAGAATTGGGAAATGTTTACCCTGAGAAAGCGAAAGGATTGCACCGGCAGTTGAACGGCCGACGCCAGGCAGGGCAACGACATCATCAAATGTTGTTGGGAATTCGTCATGATGCCGTTCCACAATCTGTTGCGCTGCTTTATGCAAATTACGGGCGCGGGCGTAGTAACCAAGACCGGTCCATAAATGAAGAACTTCATCAAGCGGTGCGGCGGCAAGTGAAGCTACATCAGGAAAACGTGAAATAAAGCGCTGAAAATAGGGAATGACTGTCGCAACCTGGGTTTGTTGCAACATCACTTCTGAAAGCCAGACGTGATAAGACGTCTTTTCCAGTTGCCAGGGCAGGGTTTTACGACCGTAACGATGGTACCAATCCAGTACCACTTTGGAGAATTGCTTTGCTTCCATCATTGGGATAATTATCTTTAGGAAAAATCAGTGTTTCGTGAACAGGATTGCAACATAGTGTTACCTCTCTGTAAACCGGAACTTTGTTTTCACGGCACTGCGCAATCTGGGATTAAAATTGTACTTGTCACTATTGGGCTTGCTAAAATCGCCCATCTTTGGATAATGCGCTCTCTTTAGGTGGTTTGCCGGTAAAGCAGCCATAAGCGCCTGAATAAATGCCTTTAAAACTGACAGAAATATCATGATAAATAACGTAATTTCGCCGGAATTTGATGAAAATGGCAGGCCATTGCGCCGTGTCAGGAGTTTTGTTCGTCGTCAAGGCCGGTTAACTAATCGTCAGCAACAAGCACTTGATGATCTCTGGCCAAAAATAGGTGTTGAATATCAGGTGGAAAAGCTGGATATGGAGGCACTTTTTGGGCGTGAAGCTCCCATTGTGCTGGAAATCGGTTTTGGCATGGGAGCATCACTTGTCACCATGGCAAGCCAGAATCCCGAGAAAAACTTTCTTGGGATTGAAGTTCATGTGCCTGGTGTCGGTGCTTGCCTGGCTTCTGCTGAAGGTGAAAATATCAGTAACTTGCGGGTGATGTGTCATGATGCTATTGAAGTGCTGGAAAAAATGATCCCGGAGAACAGTTTGGAAATGGTACAGCTTTTCTTTCCAGATCCGTGGCATAAAGCGCGTCATAACAAACGCAGGATTGTCCAGCCGCCATTTGCTGAACTGATAAAAAGTAAGTTGAAAGTGGGTGGTGTATTCCATATGGCGACTGATTGGCAGCCATATGCTGAACATATGTTGGAAGTGATGAATGGCGTAGATAATTACCTTAATTTGTCTGAGAATGGTGATTATGTTCCGCGTCCATCTTCACGCCCGGTAACGAAATTTGAATTGCGCGGTCAGCGGTTGGGGCATGGCGTGTGGGATATCATGTTTAAGAGGGTTGAGTAATGGCTAAAAACCGCAGTCGTCGTTTGCGTAAAAAGATGCATATTGATGAATTCAAAGAAATGGGCTTTTCTGTTAAGTGGAGCTTCCCGTCGAATACACCTATAGATGTTATTGACAGCACTGTTGATGCATTTATTGATGAGCTGATTGAATCTAATGGTTTAGCTCTGGATGCCAGTGGTTACCTGCATTGGGAAGGTTTAATCTGCCTGCAAAAAGTTGGTATGTGTACAGAAGAACACCGCCAATTGGTTGAGAAATGGCTGAAGGATCGCGGTATGGAAGATGTCATGACCTCTGAACTGTTTGATGTTTGGTGGGATTGAATAACATATCGCTGTAAAATAGCCTGAGTGAATAGTAACAGGGGCACCTTTAATCGGTGCCCCTGTCAGGAGTAAAATCAGTGAGTACCACGTTCTCTAACACGTTATTGTCGGATATTTTGCGACAAGTTCGCCCCCTGATAGGCCAAGGGAAAGTGGCAAATTATATTCCTGCACTGGCGGAGGTTCCCGCTGATAATCTGGCAATAGCTATCTGCACCATTGATGGGCAGATATTTCATGCCGGAGATGCTGAAAAGCGTTTTTCGATTCAGTCTATTTCTAAGATATTGAGCCTGACCTTAGCGATGACACGTTATCAGGAACAGGAAATCTGGCAGCGGGTCGGGCAGGAGCCTTCTGGTCAGCCATTTAATTCATTAGTTCAGTTAGAACTGGAAAAAGGCAAACCCCGTAACCCTTTTATTAACGCGGGTGCGTTAATTGTATGTGACATGTTGCAGTCGCGGTTGAGCGCACCTAAGCAGCGTATGCTGGAGGTTGTACGTAGACTTGCTGGTTGCCCTGATATCTGTTACGACAACAAAGTTGCCCGTTCTGAAATGGAACATTCTCATCGAAATGCGGCGATTGCCTATCTGATGAAATCCTTTGGTAATTTCGATAACGATGTGCTTGCTGTACTACAAACTTATTTCCATTATTGTGCTTTGAAAATGAACTGTATTGAACTTGCCAGGTGTTTCATTTATTTGGCGAATCAGGGGAGTACGATAGGTTCTGAACAACAGATTTTAAGTCCACGTCAGGCCAGGCAGATTAATGCGCTGATGATGACCTGTGGTATGTATGATGGTTCAGGTGAATTTGCATTCAGAATTGGTATGCCAGGAAAATCGGGGGTCGGCGGTGGTGTCGTATGTGTCGTGCCGGGAGAATTTACTGTTGCTGTTTGGTCACCGGAGTTAGATCGATCAGGGAACTCTTTAGCGGGTTGTGCTGCCTTAGAACTGTTAGCCGATCGTATTGGGCGATCTGTTTTTTAACTCTCAGGTGGTTTTCTTAGGAGAAAATATGTTACGCAAAACTATCATTGCTGTATCTTTGCTATTTGTTGCTCAGGCCCAGGCAGGTTATGAATGCCAGGTAAATCCACAGAATGACATTATTATTACTTCTCCATCAGTTCAGGTTGTGGGAGCAAGCGGCAATCTCCAGATTTCACCTGATGGTTCAGTTATCCGTGATGGTAAGAATCTGAACTTAAATACGGAACAACGTCGAAAAGCACAACGTTATCAGCAGGCTTTGCGGCAGGATTTACCCTGGATTCAACAAGAAACCAGCAAACATCTGATAACTGCCCGTAAATCTTTGGACAAAGTGGTGGCAGATACTATGGGTAAAGACAGTAATGTGCGTAACCGGTTGTCTGATCTTGAATCAGGGCTTAATAAACAGATAAACCGAATTATTGAAACCCGCTCAGATGGTATAGCATTTCATCATCAGGCGATTAAGCAGGTTGAAAAAGAGAGCCGTAGCTTAATTGAACAGAGCCTTGGTG
This sequence comes from Photorhabdus temperata, assembly GCF_025384845.1. Taxonomy (NCBI): domain Bacteria; kingdom Pseudomonadati; phylum Pseudomonadota; class Gammaproteobacteria; order Enterobacterales; family Morganellaceae; genus Photorhabdus; species Photorhabdus temperata. Next base: position 22,602 of record NZ_JAJAFX010000046.1, read on the forward strand.
GAGTATTACAGGACAGCATTAATGAGATTGGCAATAAACAATTCAGTTTGAATGGTGATAATAATCAGGCATTGCAATCTTTGCTTGGTAGTTTAGGTGGGTTGCAGAATAATTTGAAAGCTGAATGGAAAACTCAGGAAGAAGATTTCCAGCGTTTTGGTAAAGAGGTTTGTGGTAAAGTCAGCGGCCTTGAACAACAAAGAATTGAATTACTGAATTCTATTAAATAATTCCCAATAATTACAAATAAGAATCAATTTCAAATTGATTCTTATTTAGATTGACATATTTTTCCTGCCACCTAGAATGCAGATTGTCACTAATATCCTTTCTTGGAGCGCGATATATGAAAAAGATAATTCCTGTCGTTCTGGCTTCATTATTTGTTGTTGCAAGCCATTCCGCATTTAGTCAGACATCTGCTGTATTCACTCCAAATACTGTTGCTTCTCAGGTTGGCGATAGAATCACAGTGAAACATCTTTCTGGTGAAACGGATGTCAAAAGGAATCCTCAGAAAGTCGTTTTATTTAATTTCGGTACTTATGATTCATTAGCTAAATTAGGCTTGTCAGATCGGGTTGTTGCACTACCTACTGGTAATACGCCTGAATATCTCCGCAATAATTTGCCTAAAGAGGTAAAAAATGCAGGTGGTATAAAAGAGCCGAATTTGGAAGAGTTGGCGAAAATTAAACCCGATCTGATCGTTATTACCGCCCGCCAAGGGCCTTTCTATGAGCGTCTGTCAAAGATAGCTCCAACCATTAATCTGGGAACTGATAGTAAAAATTATCTGGTTTCAGTTGAAAGTAACCTGAAGTTATTAGGTGAGTTGTTTAGTAAGCAAAATGAAGTGAAAGAGCAGATTGTTGAATTGGAAAAAACAATTGCTAAAGCTCAGGATAAAGCTAAAGCTTCTGGTGCTAAGGTTTTAGTATTATTGCATAACGCAGACAAATTAATGCTGAATAACCAGAGCGTCGTGTTTGATGTGGTTAAGGCACAGAAAGCGGAAGTGCTTATTCCGGTTGGTGAGGATAAAACCAAACGCATTATGGTGACTTCCGACATGATTGCTCAGGCCAATCCAGATGTGATTCTCATTATTGATCGCAGTGAAGCAATTGGTGCCGGTAAACTTGATAAAGCACAGTTTGAAGATGATAAAGTAAAATCTACTTCTGCATATAAGAATAGCAAAATTACTTATCTTAAATCTGATCTGTGGTATTTATCTGGTGGTGGTTTGGAAAGTTTAACAGCACAAATTAAAGCTGTTGAGGATGCCCTTTAATCACGCCGCTTTTGTCATAGTTGAATTTGGGCTGTGATTGAAGTTCTATAATGTATTGTTTTAGAGCCTATCCCGGTAGCCTTAATGGGATAGGCTGTTAATTTGACAGTTAATATTACCGGTGACTGTTAGGTTTAAAGATCTTTTAAGGTGGGTAAATAATTCGATGTTATGCTGATATTGGAGGAGAAAACATCAGGAAAAACAGGTTTTAAATTGATTAACAAGGTTAATTAAATAATAAAAACATGAGATTATATTAAAACGTTTGACAGAGTTAACTATATAAAGAAAAAAGAACTATTGCATTTAACAGTATTAAAAACCATTAAAAAGAATAGGCTTTGATTTTAATACCATTGATATCTCTTTTACCCTCTCTGGTTTGAAACCTAAAAAATCAAATACAGGAAAAGGAAAAGCGAGAAAATCTGAATATCAATTTAATGAAAATGGGAAAGTTTAAATCCGTCATTCCGCACCTAATTCCTGATTTAAAAATAGTGTAATCTTTCACCTGTTTTGTGTATTTATTGCGTTGATGATATTGACGGCGGTCTCCAATTTTGATCTATTACTTTTATTTGCCGGAAAGTCAATATGTCCACGCCAGCGCCTGTCATTAAACGTCTTGATCATCTGGGTATTATCGCTGCTTTTTGTCATGAAGTTCGTTTGCCTCGCATGATTGATTCCATCATCCCAAAACATTCGGAGCATACCGTTTCTCATGGGGATGCCTTCCGCGCGATGATCCTCAACGGACTGGGATTTCACAGTCGAACACTGCATATGTTTCCCGGCTTTTTTCAGCATAAACCGATTGAACGTTTAATTGGTCCTGGCATTGATGCAGAGCATCTGAATGACGATGTGCTTGATATGGAAGCATTACTTTCCACTGACAAAGCCCAACAAAAGGTTGAGCGGGGCTTCCGGTTCCTGAAAAGCCCGGAATTCCTGACATCCTCCCTGTATCTGAAAAAACCAGAACGCATAGAAGCCTTATTGATGGTGATGACGTGCAGTTTAATGGTTTATGCCGCTCTGGAACATAAAATCCGCACCGGACTAAAACAAAACGCCGCCTTTTACCCGGATCTGAAAAACCAGCAGACTCAGTCTCCCACAGCACGTTGGGTGTTTTTAACCTTCGAAGGAATTAACGCCTTTGAATTTCAAGGACACCGGATGGTGACGGGAATGCAGCCATACCAGAATGCATTATTGAAAATATTGGGTCAATTATATGAGTCTTTTTATTCCTGAATGGGGTGCGGAATGTCGGTTCCACATCAATCTTCCCATTATTTCTCTTAAAGTTGTATCGCCCCGTGAACAATGTGTGTGTCCAGGCAATCGGTGAAATCCGCGTAAACTCATCAATAATTTCTTGAGAAACATCATTGACTAGCATCTTTTGGTAGACCGCATTCAGGATCATACTGTTGTAGGCAATGATGCAGTTGGCAACCAATCTGGCCGCATGGGCACTGACCCGGTTTTCAACGATTTTTTTACCCTTGAAGATACCGTTGTAGGTTTTTCGGATGTTACTTTGGAGCTGATGATAGGCTTCCGTACGGTTTCGGGCACTTCGGATCGCTTTTCTCAGTGCCATATCATCAATCAGATTGAGGACATGAGTGCTCTTGAAGATGGCATTATATTCAAACAACGCCGCTTTTAATCTGGCGTAACGGGCATGAGAGTTGAGTTTGCGGATGATATTGCCCTGGGTGTTTTCCTGCATGATAAGCGAAAGCAATACACGCAGAACTCTTCGCCGCTGAGAGCGGATACGTTCGACATTAATCACCCCTTTGGGTTTGAGGATACCGGTATCATAATCCAGGGGTTTAGCTGAATAAATATCGTCAGCTGCGTGACGCACATTCTTGATGCTGGGAACATAATCCACATCAATGGAATCCAGCGTGACAAAATTCAGCTTGTTCAATGAGTGGTTATCCCCTGTCACCATATGGATATCAATATCCGTTTTATTGTTGTAAATCATGTCGTACAGCGAATGGCCTTCGTACTCGTTCAGGCCGATATTTTTCGCATTAACCGCCACGTAATTGGCGAACAGTGTGTAGAGCGAGATGCCCCGGCCTTTACCCAGATGCTTTCTGGAATAACGCGATTGTATCGTACTGTCTGTGGTCGCGAACTTTTGCCCGTCTGCATCAGCCAATACTTTGTCATCCATGAGGTTCCATTGTTTGAAGATCGCCAGTGAATGAATATGATTACTGACTATTTCATTGGCAGCACAAAGCGTATCAACCCGAATAAAATCCTCCCGTATTGCGCGAAGCTGGTTGAGTTCCAAATCTGACATATCGGCCATTTTCAAGGCACCAAACCCAAAGGCTTCCGACAGCAAACAAGCATTAATTGCCAGCGGTAACGGTTTTTTCCGCTTGGTATAACGGTCTTTCATGTGAGTAAATCCACACCACATGTCAGTCAGTTCACCGATGAACATGACAATGTTAGCAATTTCGATTTTGGGCAAGTTTTTGAAAAAAACATCGTCCAGCTTTTCAACGCTGTCATAGCGCAGGCTCCAGTGTTGTTGTCCGGTTTTGGTTTCACGAACGTTAAAGCCAGGGTTGTTATTTTCACGAATATTGTGAGTCGTCCTCTCCCATGCCTCATCCAGCCCCTGTAGCGCTTCATCAAGACGCTGGTCACAGTAAACAGGGAGACTGGAATAACCAAATTCCTCAGCGATCTTCTCAACGTTATCGACTAGCGCATCGTCAACCAGATCGGTATCAATATCACAGTACGAGACACTGTCACTGCAATACAGACGGCCTCGTTCAATCTCATGGAGAACCTTTAGATAGATAAAAAATTCAAATAAATACGGATCAATTCGGGTATCCGAGGATTTCCGCTTCAGGTAGGCATTCATGCCTTTAGGAATCGTGAATCCCAGCTCATCGCAGATTTTTAAGGCGGATGGACTTTTACCGCTGGCATAATGTGTTTTCAACACATGAATCAGTTCGCCGATATAGCTGTTTTTCTTGTAATATTCCAGTCTTACTCTGGTAAATACCGGACGCAGATACAGCGAGAGCAAGCGGGATGACTTACCATAGTATTCCCACAACGCCGCTTTCTTATCAAAAGATTTGCCTTCCAAAAATTCTGCCATGACTGAAAATTGTGTTTTGGGCAACATACTGAAAGCCACTTCATTCAGTTCGGCTTGGCTCATGTTCGGATCCCGCTCTGGAAACCATTTCAGAAACTTTGCCAGTCCGGGAAAGTCTGTGACTACTCTGGAACTGTGCTCCATGTGTGCTATCGACGCATAAATTTTGCCCGCATCCATGATCGCCCGCGTGTGATAACAAAAACTCACAATCAGATTATCCATGATCTGCTGATAGCGGTGATAGACGAAGCACAATTCCTGTAGCCATTGTTGTGTTTTGCTCAATCTCCGCAACCGGGAAGCAGCATATTGCTCGGCAATTTCCGCATAGTAACGAATGGCATTTTTTGACAACCCCAGAGAAGGAAGAAAGTCCCTGGCAAACTGATAAAGATCTTCAATACGTAATGCTTTGTCTACTTCCATTCTGACGGCGGTGTACTGAAAATCCTTTTGATCGGCACGGATAATATTGAGTGTGGTGATACCGTCATCCCGTTGCACCAAAGCAACAAGTTGATCAATGATTGCTGTGGGCAGCGAGGAAACTGCAACATTCAGGCGATTTTCCTCCGCAATAAATGCGTGGCTGAACATATCCTGTAGTATTCGGTAGGACGGAATCATCAACTTTTGATGCCCAAAGTACGCCAGCAGTTGACGAAACGCATTGTGCCCTTTGGGATAGTAACGCAACAAATAGGCGAGATGAGATTTTATTTCAGCCGTATATTGAGAAGACCAGTTTCGGTAACCAAAGAGCGAGAGTATTGCCTGTCACTGACTGCGCATATATTTGCGGGAGAGTGTGCCTTTGAACAGGGCCGCATCAGTATCGCTATAATAAGTGGCCACAATATACTGAACATCATGGCTGACCTCATCAAGTGACAGGTTGAAAAACGGTTGTTTAGCCTTGAAATAGCCCAGTTGCAGGATGAAATGAATACGGGTCTGGATATTACGGAACTGTTCGAGAGCAGCCCGTTCTGCCGGACTTAAGGAAAAATACAGGTTTTGTTCGTGATCATTGAATTCGGGACGGGCATAAAGTTCTTCGATTTCTGTACTGGATAATAAGTGAATACGCTTGATATTTTCCATTGTGAGTCCCGGATTCAGTGAGGCCAAACAGTCAAATCATCCCGCGTCCGTCCAAATGATTTGCGGGCACCATTCGTTTGTGCAATACACCAAATATAACGGGTTGCCGTTCATGGATTATGTAATAAATAACATGACTGACATGAGGAAAACTCAATACTTCCGCTCCCACGTCCGGCCGGCCTCTCCCCAGAGCAGGGGTAACAGCCAGCAAACGAAAGGTTTGTTGAAGTTCTGACAGGTATTTTTCCGATTGCATCTTACCCCATTGCTGTACAGTAAAACGGCGGATTTCAATAAGATCGGCCTGTGCATCAGGCGTTAAGCGGTAGTTTGGTATGTCCATTATGGTTAATGATCCCTGGGAACGTCGATAATGCCCTCAGCAATACCCTGAGCCAGCATTTCCATCAGTTTGGCGAATCGGAAAAATCCGGTGTATTGCTGGCAGATATCATCCAATTGGGCAGTTGATGTACTGTCTATCACCTGTTTGAATATACCCATATAGTCGTAACACGTTTTCAGTAATTGCGTATCGCCGGTCTCGGTAAGAGGAAAACGGGTAGCATAGTCGTGTATACGCTTCACCCGCTGTAATTGTTCTGCACTCAGCCCGGCTACAGACATTTTTTTCTCCTTAATATGTGAAGTTCTAATCGTACAGACCTGATCTCAGTTCATTAAAAAAAGCTTCACCATCTGCGGTGTTACCGGATTCAATATCAACGCTGGCCTGTGCCGCTCTTGACTGTAATAATTTTAACCGGAGTGTTTCAATACTTTCGTACTCATCCATTGAGATAACCACCGCGACGGGTTTTCCGTTTTTATTTATTTGGATTGGGGCACGTTGTGCTTTGAGTAGCATGTCGCCAAACTGAGTTTTGGCTTCATTGGCAGAAAGAGCATCCATAATAATCCCCTCATTGAATAATGGTATGATTCAAACAATATAAACGAATCGAACGACTTGATCAAATTTAAATCTATCAAAAAGTATACTTTTAGAGAGTCCAGTCTAAGCCTTGCGAATAGTTAGGCGTGTAAAAATCATAGTTTTTTAATAACTGATTGAGTCGATGGCGGTTAAACGTGACGCGATTGAACTCGTCGATGAATTCTTGGATGTCACCAAAGGTGGTATTGTCATCACTGTCAACAATAGCTTCTAAGAGTTTAATGGTCGCTTCTGTTTCATCATATTGGGTGGCATCAGGCATACCTTGTCCACTGAGACAGAATGGTGTGCTTTTATTTGAATCAGGTTCAATTGCCTCAATACGAATATCTAACAACCCGTGCCGAAAGAAATTATAGTGATACGTGAATTTATCACGGTTTTCGAAATGAAAAGACTCAAGGGAAATTGTCCAGGGGTCATCATAAAAGCCGAGCCCCCCTTCATAGCCGATGCCATAGTCTTTGCCGTAGATATGAAAGGTGTGGAGGTAGTCATTATCCCAACCAAAAGCAAATTGTAGTAGAAAATGGAGGGCGCCCAATGACATATCACTCTTTATTCGGAAGCGTCGCCAGATCATGGGGCTGATACCCCGAATGGCAGCTTTGACTATGTATATGGGCATAATTTTCCTTTCACCATGATGATAAAGCGCACGATCATACTAATTGATGAAAGGGGATACCCCACAGATTTTTATGCTCTCGTGTACTGGTGAATATTCATTGATCATTCCCGTTGACAAATACCCCCTATGTGATCCTCCTGGGGCGAAATCCGACAAAACGGCAAGCATGCCGTAGACAAGAATCTGAAATTATATACCTGAGCCGTTTTCTTGATATTGACCCTATAAGTGGTATGTGATTGACCTCGCCTCAATCGAAAAAAACGGAATGCCAATAACATTACATAAGGGGGCTTATGTTATAGTTATTTTTAACAGGGAGCAGGGGGGTTAATGCAGAACAATGACGGGGCGCAATCTTTGTGCAGCAAGGATTGCCCCAAGGATCATCGTGAAAACCCCGCTGATTGCTCACCCCTGCAAATGATCACCCATCGGCCATAAATGCAGGGGGTTATCGCTAATAATGAATGATGCGCGTACGTGAAATCTGAGCAACATGACGGGGGTTTTCCTGCCCGACTTTTTACGTAGCGCAATTTGTCGGGAGGTTTTTTTATAGCGGGTGGATTAGCGCTGGTTGGCCGTGATGTGGTACTGATCCCGGATAACCCCGACCTGAATGAGGAAGTGCTTCGCAACCTCAATGCGTTTATCAAAGACAAAGAAGCCTTTGCGGACAACACTTGGCTACAATTCATAATGGCGGTAAGACTATGGTGTCGCTGGTGTCTTGCCCAAGGGCACCCCTATCTGCCCGTTGACGCCGATTACCTGCGGGATTATCTGCTGGAGCTGCATGAAAACGGGCTGGCACCGGCCACTATCAGTAATTATACCGCCATGCTGAACCTGTTGCACCGGCAGGCGGGATTGATCCCCGCCGGTGACAGCCAAAAAGTGAAACGGGTACTAAAAAAATTAACCGAATCTCAATCATTAACGGTGAAACCGAGGGACAAGCGATACCCTTCAGGATCACCGACCTGAATCAGATTGATGCGGTATGGCAAGCATCGGACAGGCTGAAAGAGATCCGCAATCTGGCCTTCCTGTTTATTGCCTACAATACCCTGTTGCGGATTTCCAATATTGCCCGACTCCAAGTGAAGGACTTGATTTTTAACCGCGATGGCAGTGTGATGCTAAACATTGGTTACACCAAAACCATTGTGGACGGCCAAGGGATAACCAAAGCGCTGAGCCCAAGGGCGTCAGCCAGTCTGTTGCGGTGGCTCAACGTTGCCGGCTTGATTGACCATCACGACGCGTACATTTTTTGTAAGGTGCATCGGGTAAATAAGGCCATTATTACCACAGCGAAGCCATTAACCCGCCCTAATTTGGAACGGATTTTCTCCGCAGCGTGGGCGGTGGTGCAGGGGGATAAGAAGGGGGTGGAAAACAAGGGACGCTACACGACCTGGACCGGTCACAGTGCGCGGGTGGGCGCCGCGCAGGATATGACGGAATCCGGCTATTCTCTCGCTCAGATTATGCATGAAGGGACGTGGACAAAAGCGGAAACCGTCTTGGGGTACATCCGTCATATCGAGGCCAAAAAGAGTGTCATGATTGACCTCGTAGAGGGAAAATCTTAACCGTCAAACAAGATGGAATACCGGCGTGAAAGATGCACTCTGGAAAGGCCGGTCATCCTTGCTACTGCCGATTTTGTCGGCTTTTGACCTAAACGTTTCAGGGTTTTTATCGCCGCCTTTATCTCCGCCTCACTTTTCTCCGTGAGCAGGGTATGTGTTCTATAGGCTGATGCCTGTCTTGGCATGCAGCTTTGGAGTGAGAGGAGCGCTCTATCCGGGGATATCCATAGACACTCCGTTCGACGTGCTCTGGTCTGACTTGTGGAGGCTATCACCTCTAGAGTTATTTGTCACCCTGCCGCACAAGCAGCTTAGAAATCATTCGATATACTCATAGGTTCACTGCCTACAGGCAGCTTAGAAAATATGTTCACCGAAATTAAAGGCACTGCCGAGCAGGCAGACTATGAAGCCGGTCACCTGGCTTTCAATTTACCTCGGCGCTACCTGAAACTTTTATTATGGAAAGCTTCAGGTATGATAATAGAATTAAAGCAGGGCTATTAACGCCCTGCTTTGTTATCGAGTTTTGGCTAAAATATATAATCCGACCAAATTTCGTGGATACTTTTTTATTTTATGGCATTAGCTGAACTAAACCATTGATTGCTTTTTCAAGATATTGACGAGGGCAACCCAAATTTATCCGGATAAATCCTTTTCCCCTGTCGCCAAAACTCCATCCCATTGAAACGACTAGTTTGGCTTTTTGTAGTAAGACCCGTTGCAAGGTGTCATCATCCAAATCTAAATCGCGACAATCCAGCCAGGCCAGGTATGTACCTTCTGCTTTTGTCATTCGGCACCAAGGAACCGCAGACAAAGCCTGCTCGAACCAGAAACGGTTTTCCGCCAGGTAATGTTGTAGCTCATCAAGCCATACATCTCCGTGTTGATAGGCTGCTGTAGCCGCAGTCATCGATAGCGCGTTGAATACATCCAGTCCATGCGCATTCAACCGATTGATAAAGGCATGTCGAAGTTCGGGATTGGGAATGAGAAAATTTGATATACGGAGTGACGAAAGTCCAAATGCCTTACTTGTTGAGGTGGCGGCAATGACGTTGCTATGCCATTCATTCCCCAGATGCTGATCATAAGTAAGATATTTGAAAAGAAACTGAAAGATAATTATGGGAAAAACTTGGACTAAGTGGGAAGTTATGGAGATTCAATTGTAAATCCTTTTCAGTATTTGAAAGGCAGACCGAACGAGAATCATGCTTAGTCTGCCACCTGATTTTACTAAGCTCAATCAGTTTGACCTGCCTATTCAGACTCGTTATCGAATAACTTACCTTGCAGGCGATCTAGTTCCTCCTTTCGAATACGTTTCACTACGCTGTAAATCCATTGAATAGAAACACCAAACTTACGAGCCAGATCATGATGATTTTTACCGTTAAATTCGTTGAAAATCTCACGATCACGGAGGCTGACTTTCCAAATCATGCCCATAGGAAAATAGACATTCTGACCGCCCCAAACCTGCATCATATGGTTAGCAACAGCTTCACCAATTTGCTCGGCTAACGCAGGCTCAACATGGATTATTTCACTGACCGTGCAGGCTGTATGCTGTGCCAGTTCGACCAGCAGCTCAGGACCTTTGCTACGAAAATTATTCACATCATTCATACTTTTTCCTCGTGACGTGGTTCTGCCACTTCTTCAGTTTTTCAATAATGCTGCTGGCTTGGTCTGAATCCAACCACTGTAAACCATCAATATCCGTTTCACGCTTAATCCAGTGAGCTAAGGCTTGTTCAGAACCATTACGAACAATACCTATAGATGCCATTTCTAGCCACAATGCACGTATCTTCTTTGATTGGGGATGACTATCTAATGGACGTGATGTTTTGGATTTCCTAAAAGATTTAATCTTAAAACCGCGTTTTTTCATAGCTTCCAAAACGCGAGTTAACTGCGGGATATCCATCTCCCGCGTAGAGGCTTTTCCGGTTTCTGAAAGTAACATCTGGCGATACGTATCCTCGTCTAGTTTTAGATCACTACGTGCAATATGAATAAGCTGAATAAGTTTCTGTTTTGCCATCTTATTCATCCTCTACTATGTACTCTTGAATTAAGTAAACCAGAATAGCCAGTATTAACTTGATACTACTGAACTTGGCTTTTCGGTATAAGGCCGTTTTATCCATGTGTGGTCTCCAGTGGCTGTAAATCCCATGTTGACACAGAGACACCGTATTGCTGACTGCAATGTGGACAAACCAAGATTAAATCAACAACCCACTCACCAAATTCAGGAGTCTGAATAACCTTGGCTTGTTTTAGATTCATTTTTTCAACAGGTTGTTTGCAGTGATGACATGTTATTTTCATAAGTATGTTCCTTACTTAATTTTCTGTTCAAATGGATAATTGAAAAATCTTCTTTACCTGAATTAATTGATATTTCATTAATATCTTTTACAACAGCTTTATTTACATAATTACGGGTGTAGGAAGCCGCTGTAGCTTTAAACATAATTTTTCTTTTTGCCATGTTTAATTACCCTGTTACTTAATAAATATGTTTATTAATACCAATATATTTTCTTCTTTTCCTCAACAAAGAAACCTTTTTTTTCAAGTAGATCGACAATGAAATGCCGAACTTAATATTTACAAGACTTCCATTTCTTTGGTTATAGTATGTTCCATCCTTGTTGCAACCAATTTGAAACCAATAAAACCAGAAATTATTCGAATCCGCCTATTGTTAATATTAATTGTTAAATAGAACTTTTTCTTATAATGATATCTTCAGCTAACACTGCGAATGATATTGGCATCAACCATAGGTATCTCATTAATTGCAGCCATGTTCATAGCTGCAATAATCAAGTTTCCGATAGCTAATGGATATAATAAACTAACAGTTTCTTTACTGCTATGCCGACTAAGACATAAACGGTCACGGATAGCACCAATAGCGCTATTATCTAAAATCTTATTAGTCTTCATGCCTACGCGACCAAATTTAAAATCCAAAAATGTTTCCAGATAATCATTAAGAGGAAACAAATTAACAACTTCACAACGTTGCACTACTTCACGAACCTCTTGATTACGTTCAGATAGCTTCAATTCCAGTTCAGGCTGACCAATCAAAATGATCGATAACAGTTTTTTAAATCCATCTTCCAGTTCAAAGAATCGTTTAAGGTGTTTTAATGTTGGTAAAGGCAACGAGTGTGCTTCTTCTATTATTAACACATGTTGGTAGCCAGCCCGTGAACTGTCTTTCAATATCTTGTGCAACTGGTGGAAGCGTGCTTCAGGCGATCGTTTCAAGTTTTCCAATGGCGCTAAGGTATTCACAATAGCTTCAGCAATGTTTGATGCTTTCAAGGTCTTACCTTTTACATCATTGTCTTCCATTGCTAATACGTAGGGTTCAATAACAATAACGGGGGTATTCTCCCTGTTAATACGGTCAATAAGATCACGACGCAATGTCGTTTTACCTGAACCCGACTCCCCTGATACTGCCAGAAAACCACCATAGCGGGCTGTTTGATACATGGCTTCCCGTACATAACGGCTATCTGGAGTCACAAAAACATCTTCAGCACTTTGAATTGCGCTATCTTCAAATGGATCACGAAATAAACCAAAGTGCTTTTTCGTAGCTGGAAATAACACTTGTTTTTTTAGTAACATGTATTCCTCCTCAGAAATGAGGGTTGTATTTTTATTATCGGTATCTGATTTATCGGTTGTTTGTACCACCTCAAAACTTTTTGCGGTATCGATACCTCTTTTTGCCAAGAAATCAGTAATACGCTGACGAATTGCATCTGCGTTCTGTCGTGGCCATATATTGTGGTTAACAATTTGAGCCAACGCCGCCGCTGAAATTCCTGCCGCACTTGCGGCTGCACTTTGCGTTAACTGATGTGCCTGTAATTGCTGTTTAAACACCAGCATAATAATCCCCCGTTAAGCGGCTATCTTTATTTCTGCATATGCCATTGATAATAAGAGATAGCAACATCACTCCCTGGCAAAATATCCTATATACTTCCTACGTTATAATGAGTTTCACGAAAACAAATTGGGTCACTTTTATAAATAAACCTCAGTTGTATTTTGAATTGTCAATGAAAGTAGTGGATCATGAACTTTAATTGCCATTTTTCTTTTCCTTAATATACACCATGAAAAACTAATTACCGTTAACAATACTGTGTGCAATAGTTGTTGATTTCCCCATGAATTCATCAACCAACTCATCAATTTGATCTGTTGGAACACCATTAGGAAAGCGTTTAACTATTTGCTGATAAAATTCACCACTCCATGTCTTACCATGTGATTGGAACCGTTCACGTAAAATTTTGACAACATCAACGGGGTTCATAAGCTGTTCAATTCGTGGACTATGTACCGTAGAGGCTTGTCCACGTTTTGGCATATACGTTGGTGCATCATTACGTTCAATATCCAAATATGGATCAAACCGACCATTGAGGGGAAGTGTTTTCAATTTACGTGCTATTTCAGTTTCAGCCGTGCTGTTTGTCCCCATGATTTTCTGTTCAACTTCGGCTAAATTACGTTGTGCAATTGTTTGAGGAGTGGCTTGGAATTCACTACCAATTACAGGTGCACCGATGGCAAAGCCGTATTCATCTTTAGTGACTTCATTAACAAGATGGAAAGCATCAAAACCATCTTCACCAGTAATGACTACCTGTGCTTCTTCGTCACGCCACGGATTGCGGGTGATCATGATTGAATCACCAACACTCACGCTAGGAACGGTACTGACGTCATACTCACGTCCCCTGAAAGATACTCTCAAGGTTGACTGTACTTTACGGCTTTCTGGTGCACCAATTGCCAATTCACGACAAACGTTAATGGCAGGTGCTTTTACTAACTGTTCTGCTGTGATTTTTAGCCAGCAATCTGTACGGGTTTGTCCATGTCGGCTATGTATTGCACTGCGGTTAAATTTCATACGCCATAGCCGTGCCAGACGGTTAAGTTCATCAATATCATCAACCTGTCGAAAACGTAAACCGGATTCGAAATTGCGTTCGATGATGTCACGCGCTTTTTCAACAGAGCCCGTAGCACGGGCGTTACGGGCCTTGTGTTGTATCATTTGAATGCCTAGGGCCTTACACAAGTTACGTAGTGTAGGTGCTGTCAAAGCTGAACCGGGGTCAGTAAATAAAATTTGGGGTACACCGTGTAACACATCTGCATCACCACGATCTTGCATTGCGTTAATCAATACAGAAGTAAAATTCTGACTGGTTTCACCGCCAAATAAGTATTCAACATATATCCAGCCACTTGTGTGATCTGTTAGTTCAAACGACCAGACGCGATCATTAATGATACGAGCTAGATTTTTAGGCTTATTTTTATTAAATTCAGCCACAGGCATCATGCGTAACCCACTGTCACTTCTATTGTTTTTATTAGGATTTTTTAGGTAATACAGTACACAAATTGAGGCGTCTAATTCCCAGACATGATTGGGATGCAGGCTAGCCAATTGTAGGCTGGGCGCAGGCACTTTCAACTGTTCAGGATGAAGTTTGTACTGGCGCAATGCACGACTAATAGCGTCAACGGATAACGGAGAAAATTCGCCCGTTTCAGTATCAATATGGCCTGCATTAATCAGGCCATTTGAACGCAGATCATTAATGGCCTGTTCGAGGCTATATAACCGTTTCCCTGTATTACGAGTGGCTTCCATCAATACCCCTGAGATTAGAGTTGCTTCTTCACGTGTCAGTGCGCTATTACCTGCATCAGAACGTTTCTTGCGTGGCTTTTTGCCAGAAACTTCACCAAGTTTTTTAATCAATGTTGAACGTGACATACATAGCTCTTCACAAGCCGCCCGATATATTGCCTCTTTACTGCCATGTCCGGCTTTATGTGCTGCTTGTGCAATAGCAACTAATCGTTCGGTCATTGTGGTATTCATGTTATTACCCTTATTTCTTCAGTTTCTTTTCAAGCATTTTTTCAATTCAAATTTATTCATGTGCCTCTTCCTTATCCATCCATTCTGGTCGTTTGAATCCTTCCTCTTCTGCCTCCGCTCCTTCTCTAGCCCAATTAGGTATAGTGTTACGTTCTCTATATTCAGGCAGATTAAAGTGGTTACGCAGGTTATGAATTTTAACTTCAAGGTCATCAAGTACGCCCGCCATAAATCCAATATGGCTAATGTCGGTACGTGTGGTATGGTTATTAAGCGTTTCAAATCCATTGAAAAGATTGGTGATAGCGGCATCAACAGCAAAAGACAATGAATTAACCTCTTGTGTTAAAGCAGCACCTTCTTCTTCAGGTTTCTCATGATTAATTCGGCGCTGAAGTTTGTGCTGGATTTCAGATTTCTCTTCAATCAAACTACTAACTAGTTCCTTTTTTTCCTGCACCGTCTGGCGTGAAATATCCAGATCAGCGCGTGTATCACGCAGGGCCTTACGCAGTTCGCGGACAGACATGCGATCAATATCATCTAATGTCAGACCAGCTACAGTGCCACCTTCAGCCAATTCAGACAGTTCATCATCGTCTTCAAGCATCAATTCATACAGTTTGGAACGTCCCAAAAGCGAAAACGTTTTCGCTTTTGTTTCTAATCCAGGTGAAAGAAATTTGAGTGCAGCTTGTGCCATTTTTTGGGCAATACGGGGTTCCAGACCGAGTTGATCCTTAACGATGTTAACAAACTCGCCATGAGGTTCATTCTCTTTAAGAATAATGAGGCGCTTCCCAGCTTCTAACATCGCTTCAGCACTCTGAGCCATGTAGAAACGGGTTTCATGGACGATGCGATCACGTTCATACGGCAAACCATCACCAAACTGTTCCATGATTTGCAGACGGTGTGTTGTCATAGCGTTGAGATTGACCTGTAGATCGTCGGCAAGTTGAACATCTTCGGCCAGTTTTACTGATGTTGTATTTTTTGAGCGTGCCATTATATAAATCCCCTGTTAATTAATTTCTGCTACCAGCGAGAACGCGCTGATTCATTTCCGTAATTCTAGCCTGGGTATTAGCCATTTCATTTGAGAACGATTGTGCTATTTGTAGTAATTGCATACCTGGTGCATATCTGCCGCTACCCAGTTTTTGCGCCAGTCCTTCTTCTATTAATGTATTTAGTGCGCGATTAATATTTGCAGGAGATTCCCCCAGTAATTCCGCTAATTCACCATTACTCAGCCCAGTCAAGGAATGACCACGTAGAGCCTTAAGAACCCGTAATATGCGCGTACCAGAACTGGAAACGTTAATTTTGCGCATGTCACATTCTCCCTTTTCAATATGTGATAATCTGTTACATAAAGTGATAAAATAGTTAGGCCAAATTTAAATGCCTAAACTTGGCGTTTTCAGACCTAGCTTTACAGCTATTTCATGGGCCTTTCCGTAATTAGCTTTGGATTGTCCATTAAGAACTCGGTATACAGCTTCACGGGAATACCCGTTCTCCTGTGCCCATTGGGTAATAGTGATGCCGTGTTGATGAAAGCGGCTTTTAATTTTCTCGGGTGTCATGCTATGGCCTCCGGTAATGCAATGATGTTTGTACAATACATGACATTATTGTCCCATTAATGGGACTTGTAAAGGGTTTTGGTGACAAAAATGTCTCTTGGTGAGAGATTAAAAAAAGAGCGTGAGCGATTGGGGTTTAGTCAGTCTGATTTCGCGGAGATGGTTGGCGCATCAAGAAAATCACAGATAAGGTGGGAAAAAGACGAATCTGCACCAGGAGCTGATGCTATAAGCCTTTGGGCAAAAGCTGGTCTTGATGTGTTGTACCTAATAACAGGGCAAGTTCAACAGTCAGCCTCTACCGCTTACAAAAACAGTGAGATAGATGCAGAATTACTGGGAAAAATTGTTCATAAACTAGATTCGATGGCACAACAGGCTAATCGCCGCTGGACGCCCGATGAACTCGTCCTGCAATCATCAAAAATATATAACTTTTTAATTAAAGAGTCGGTTGTCGATGACAGTAGAATTGACAGAGTATTAAAACTGGTTGTTAATCATTAAAAAATAAAGGATTTGCATGGACAGAAGAGATGAAGAATTACAAACATTAGCAGGACAAGTTTTTGATAGCCTTAAACAACTTCCCCAAGATGGGCAGGAACGACAGATAACCATCAGCGTTGGTGGCAATAATCATGGCTCTATTCATGTAGGTTCAGTCGTCAATATTAACCCCATGCCATCTCGCCCACGTGAGCTTCATGAAAGGGATAGTCGGGAATTACTTGCTATAAAACGAGAATTACTTATAAAAAATAAAGATGCTAAATGGCGTTATTACATCAATACACCTTGCCTGCTGTTACTTAGCCTCATGCTTATAGCATTCACGTTTGCCCTATGGAACGCTTATAT